>JAIXWS010000032.1 GCA_027491165.1 Sphingobacteriales bacterium
GAAATAGGGGCGGGCCTGGTGGGTGATTTGCCCAGCGCCATGAGTGAAGAAGATTTCTTGCAAATGCTCAAAACCAATATGAAAGCCCAGGCAATAAGGCATACAGCCCTACTAGGCAAACCGATAAAACGAGTGGCTTTATGTGGCGGATCGGGTAGTTTTTTATTGCATAAAGCCATTGGCGCCCAAGCAGATGTGTTTGTGAGTGCCGATTTTAAATACCACCAATTTTTTGATGCCGAAAACAAAATTGTTATCGCAGACATAGGGCATTACGAAACCGAACAATTTACCGTAGAAATATTTGATGCTTTACTTAAGAAAAAAAATATTACCTTCGCCGTTCTTTTATCGACATTGGATACCAACCCAATTAAATATTTATAATTCAATATGGCAACAGTCAAAGATTTTTCAATCGAAGAAAAATTGAAAGCAGTACTTACGCTGCAAAAAATAGATTCAAAAATAGACGAAATCAAAACACTGAAAGGCGAATTGCCTATGGAAGTGAATGATTTAGAAGACGAAATTGCTGGTTTGCAAACACGTATTGGCAATATCGACACCGATATTGAAAATATCAACACCTACATTGCACAACGTACAGATGCCAAAAAAGAAGCAGTTGCTTTGGGCAAAAAATACGAAAAGCAACAAGACAACGTAAAAAACAATCGCGAATTCGAGGCCTTGACCAAAGAAATCGAAATGCAAGAATTGGAAGCTAAATTGTGTGATAAGCACATTAAAGATGCCACTTTCGAATTGAAAGAGCGTCAAGCAGCACGTACCAATACAGAAGAAAAAGTAGCGGTAGTAGAAGATACCTTGAAAGCGAAGAAGAAAGAGCTTGAAAAAATTATTGTAGAAACAGAAAAAGAAGAAAAAACACTCAATAAACAATCTGCCGAAGCAAAAGAAAAAGTAGATGAGCGTTTATTATTGGCTTACGACCGTATCCGTGGTAGCTATTCCAACGGCTTGGCTGTAGTGCCCATTCACCGTGATTCTTGCGGTGGCTGTTTCAATGTGATTCCGCCACAGCGCCAATCAGAAATTCGCCAACACAAAAAAATTATTGTGTGCGAACATTGCGGACGTATCTTGGTCGATTCAGAATTGGACGATAGCACACAAGTAAAAAAATAAACAGAAATATTCTTGTTTAAAACCCCAAAGCCTTCTCGCTTTGGGGTTTTTGTTTTAGCCCAAAATGTCTGTTTTTTGCTGTGCCATAGCCCCGAAATAATTGTACCTTCGCCATTCATTGTATTGTGAAACGACGAAAAAAATAATGGCTAAAAAGATAGATCAAAAATGTAGTATTTGTGGCAGGCCCGAAAAGGACGTGAATCTGCTCTTTACGGGTATGGACGGCAATATTTGCGATACCTGTATCGAAAATGCCTACCATATTCTGCAAGAAACCATGGGGGATAGCCAGCCAAAATCTGCCGCCAAAAAGACCCAAGAACAATTTGCCCAACATAAGCTGTATAAGCCTAAAGAAATCAAAGCCTTTCTCGATCAATATGTGATTGGCCAAGACGAAGCCAAGAAAGTGATGTCGGTGGCGATGTATAACCATTACAAACGCTTAATGCATCCGCCCCAAGATGATGTTGAAATCGAAAAGTCTAACATCATCATGGTGGGTGAGACGGGCACGGGAAAAACCTTATTAGCCAAATCAATGGCCCGTTTGTTGCAATTACCTTTTGCGGTGGTGGATGCTACTGTTTTTACCCAAGCAGGCTATGTGGGCGAAGATGTCGAAAGTATTTTGTCGCGCCTTTTACAAAGTTGCAATTACGATGTAGCTGCGGCTGAGCGCGGTATTGTGTACATCGACGAAATTGATAAAATAGGTCGTAAAGGCGACAACCCTTCTATCACCCGCGATGTGAGTGGCGAAGGGGTGCAACAATCTTTACTCAAATTATTAGAAGGTAGTGATGTGTTGGTACCACCAGAAGGCGGCCGTAAGCATCCCGACCAAAAAATGGTGAAAGTAAATACCCAAAACATCTTGTTTATTTGTGCCGGTGCCTTTGAAGGGATAGACAAAATGATTTCGCGTAGGGTACAGACAACCTCTATTGGCTACAATGCTATTAAAACCAGCAACGAGCTCGACCGAGCTAATTTGTTGCAATATGTAAATGCGCAAGACCTGCGTAGCTTTGGGCTCATACCCGAATTGCTGGGCCGTTTGCCGATTGTTACTTATTTGAACCCTTTGGATAAGGACGCCCTGAAACGCATCCTTACTGAGCCCAAAAATGCTCTGATTAAGCAATATACGCGCTTATTTGAGCTAGAAGATATTGCCCTCGAAGTGAGCGACGAAGCGCTAGATTATATGGTAGACAAGGCAATTGAGTTTAAACTAGGTGGTCGTGGCCTAAGGGCTATTTGCGAAATGATATTGACCGATGCTATGTTTGAGCTGCCTTCGCAAGAAGTTAAAGACAAGCATTTTATCCTCGATAAAAGTTATGCCATGCAGAAATTAGAAAAATCAAAGCTCGGACTCATTTCTGCGGCCTAAATTAATAACCTTCAAATAAAAAGAACAATGGAAGACCTCATTAAAAAACTTACCGAAACGGCTGGTATCAATGAAGAACAAGCAGCCAAAGCCATCGAAACAGTGGTGAATTTTATCAAAGAAAAATTACCGCCGATGATGCACGGTGCAGTCGATAGTTTTATTGGCAGCAGCAACAGTAGCGACGACGGTTTGTTGTAGCATACAATTTTTAGTACCAAAGAATAAAGCCCACAGTGTTTTCTGTGGGCTTTGTTGTCTATGGTGTTGATTTTTTTTGGCCTGACCAATAAAGACTCCAAAACCTTTGCGCCTTCTTTGCCTCTTTGCGTGAAAAAAATACGCGGCAAGCGAAGCTGAAGAAAAGATAGCCCCTGAGGTGTGCGACGCAACGAAGATGAAGAATGTGACCAAGCCGACAAACAAAAAAAATCCCGCAAACATGATGCTTGCGGGATGTGATTATTCAGAAGTTTTATTTAAGCGTACAAATCAGCTTTTATCTCTTTTACGCGGCTATCTGTTAGGTAATCGTCAAACATCATTTCGCGGTCGATCAATCCTTTTGGCGTAATCTCCAATATTCTGTCGGCTACAGTTTGGGCCAATTCGTGGTCGCGCGTGGTGAATAGAATGGTACCTTTAAAATCTTTCATACCATTGTTGAGCGCTGTAATACTTTCGAGGTCTAAGTGGTTGGTTGGCTCGTCGAGGCAGAGTACATTTCCTTTAAGCATCATCATGCGGCTCAGCATGCAACGCATTTTTTCGCCCCCACTAAGTACCGAGCATTTTTTCAAAGTTTCCTCGCCGCTAAACAACATACGGCCTAAGAAACCACGGATAAAGGTTTCGTCTTTCTCTTCTGAGAATTGGCGCAACCAATCGATTAGGTTTTCATCTTTTCCTTCAAAAAATTCAGAATTGTCATTGGGCAAATAAGTAGGGGTAACCGTTACGCCCCATTTGAAAGTGCCTGTAAAATCGCTGTCTTCGCCCATCAATATTTTATAGAAGGCAGTAGTAGCCAAGCTGTTTTCTGATACGATGGCAATTTTTTGTCCGCGCTTCAGGTCAAATTTAATATTACTAAACATCAACTCGCCATTCAAGGATTTAGAAAGGCCATCTACTTCTAGAATTTGATCGCCTGCATCACGCACTTGGTTGTTGAACAAGATGGCAGGGTATTTACGGTTAGACGCTTTCATGTCTTCCACCTTAATTTTATCCAAGGCTTTTTTACGACTGGTGGCTTGTTTAGACTTAGAGGCGTTGGCCGAGAACCGTGCGATGAATTCTTTTAGTTCTGCAATTTTATCTTCTGCTTTTTTGTTTTGGTCGCTGCGTTGTTTCAACAACAATTGGCTACTCTCGTACCAAAAGGAATAGTTACCCGTAAAGATGTTGATTTTGCCAAAGTCGATATCGGCAACGTGGGTACACACTGTATCTAAAAAGTGACGGTCATGCGATACCACCAATACAATCTTGTCGTAATCGGCCAAGAAATTCTCTAACCAAGCAATGGCTTGTAAATCTAAGTCATTGGTAGGCTCATCCAGTAAGAGGATGTCGGGGTTGCCAAATAAAGCTTGGGCCAACAGTACGCGTACTTTTTGGTTACCGTCTAGTTCTTTTAATAATTTGTAATGCAAGTCTTCTTTGATACCCAAACTGCTGAGCAAAGTAGCGGCATCACTTTCGGCATTCCAGCCATCCATTTCGGCAAAAATACCCTCTAATTCACCTGCCTTGATTCCATCTTCTTCTGTGAAATCTTCTTTGGCATAAAGGGCGTCTTTGGCGCTCATGATTTCAAACAACTTCGTATTACCACGCATAACGGTCTCCAATACCGTCATTTCGTCGTATTCGTAGTGGTTTTGCTTGAGCACGCTCATGCGCATGTCCTTGCTGATTTCTACTTTACCCGTTGTCGGATCTATTTCGCCCGAAAGGATTTTCATAAAAGTAGATTTTCCTGCACCATTGGCACCGATGATACCATAGCAATTACCTTCGGTAAATTTGATATTTACATCTTCAAACAACACACGCTTGCCATAGCGCAAGGATAAATTTTGTACTGAAATCATTATTTTATGGTTCTTATTTTTTTATGCTGAATAAAGGAAAGGCAACATGAGATCTGAGCTGCTGCGTTTCGGGGCGCAAAGATAACAATAATGTACTTTATTTTGGCTCTAATCTAAACAAGCAGCCATTTTCAGCCCCTATCAGGAGTTTGCTGTCGGGGCAAAGGGAATGGAAATGTAAATTATTGCTGGTTAGGAACTCGCATGTTTCTTCTCTCTTGTAGGAGTCATATTAATTAATAAGAAAGCAATGTTCTTATTCTTTCCGCCACTTTATCAGCATTTGGCAGCATGGCTGCTTCCAAGCCCATATTCATGGGTACTGCAGGTAAGTCTAGCGCACCAATGGTTTGTACGGGTGCATCCAAATGGGCGAAGCAGTTTTGTGCTATTCGGCCCGCCAATGCCTCGCAGAAGGAGTTGCGTAATTGCTCTTCGGTAAGCACAATACACTTACCATGTTTGCGCACTGTTTGGTATACCAATTCTTCATCGCAAGGATAAAGGGTACGCAAGTCAATAATCTCTACTTGTCCTTCAAATTGTTTGGCTGCATTTTTGGCCCAATACACGCCCATGCCATAAGTAATGATACACAAAGATTCGCCATTGTCCATGGCCTCTTGGCTTGCTGCTACTACCACATTTCCTACACCAAAAGGTAATACATAATCGCTGTCGGGCTCAGGCATACGTGCATCTTCGGTTCCGGGCACTTTACTCCAATAGAGCCCTTTATGCTCTAGCATCACTACTGGATTGCCATCTAGCAATGCCGCTTTCATCAAGCCTTTGATATCGGCAACATTGCTTGGATAAGCTATTTTTATTCCCTTAATGGTAGCTAAAGTGCTTTCAACACTGCCACTATGGTAGGGGCCTCCGCCTCCATAAGCACCAATAGGAACCCTTAAAATACAGCTTACTGGAAACTTGCCACAACTGAGGTAACAAGACTTGCTGATTTCGGTAACCAATTGGTTGATGGCTGGATAAATATAATCGGCAAATTGAACCTCAACTATGGGTTTTAAGCCAAGGGCACTTAAGCCAATGGTTGAACCGATGATATAGGCTTCTTGGATGGCCGTATTGAATACACGCTCATCGCCAAATTTTTCGGCTAGGGTAGCGGCTTCGCGGAATACACCGCCTAATCTGCGTCCAACATCTTGTCCGTAAAATAAGGCATTGGGGTATTCGTTTAATATTTCTTCGATGGCATGGAGTGCAGAGTCCACCATCATACTTTTTTCTTTCCCTTCGGGGCAACGCATGCCCACTTCTTGTGTCACGGGTGTAGGTGTAAAAACATGATCAGTCACCGTGCCTGGCTCTGGGTCGGGCGCAGCTACTGCCGCGGCAAATTCACGGGCGATAAACTCTTTTTCTTCGGCTTCGATTTGCAATAAGACTTCTTCTTTTACCCCTTTTGTCAAGAGCTTTTTGCGCAATTTAACCACTGGGTCATCGGCATAATGCTTGGCAAGATCTTCTTCGCTACGGTACCATTCTTTGCGCACCCCTGAGGTATGATGGCCTAGCAGGGGAACGGTAGCGTGCACCAATATAGGTTTACGTTCTTTACGTACCCAATCAATGGTGTATTCCATGGTTTTATAGGCATCTTCAAAATCACTTCCATCTACTTGCACTCTTTCGAGGCCTTTGAAACCTGCAGCGTACTCGTAAGCGTTCATAGTGCGTGCTTCGTCGCTGCTTACCGATATGCCCCAATCATTGTCTTGTACTAAATAAATAATAGGTAATTGATGAAGACAAGCAAATTGAAAAGCCTCGCTTACCTCACCTTCCGTAACACTGCCATCACCCAATGAGCAAATCACAACGGGTGGGATGGGATAATTTTTTAGTTTTTGGGATTCTTGATATTTGATGCCTTGAGCCAAGCCAGTAGTGGGTATGACTTGCATTCCTGTGGCGCTACTTTGGTGAATTATTTTTGGTAAATCCTCGCGGCGACTGTTGGGATGATTATAATAAGCACGGCCTCCGGTAAAGGGATCATCGCCTTTGGCCAACAATTGCAACATCATTTCGTAGGGGCGATGGCCCATGCCGAGCATCAAACTTTCATCTCGATAATAAGGGCTCACCCAATCATCTTTTTCGAGTAAGAAACCCGCAGCCAATTGGATGGCTTCGTGCCCACGTGAAGTGCTGTGCACATATTTGCAGATGGGTCGGTTGGCTTCGTATATATCTGCCATCGCCTGGGCCGTCATCATGAGGCGGTAGGCTTTGAGCATTGTTTCTTTTGTAAGCATTCGAGTGTTTTTGTTCAAATTGTACGCTGTCGGTAGCGGTCGCAAAAATAATGAATGAAGTCCTCCCAAAGTTCAGTTGGACGAAGAAGAAATGCATGCGTTTCTTCTTCGGCTGCTCTAGTAAGGTTCAAAAGTGGCATGAGCTTGTATAGGGAACAGTCATGAAAAATCTTTAGCCCTTTTATGTCATCCCGCTTTTGTTGCTTGTGAAACATTAAAAAAGGCTCAAACAATTTCTGTTTGAACCTTTTATGTTTTTAAATGGCTCTTGCTAAAGCTTGTTTTTGGGGAGCTATCGGTATTCAAAAGTTCCTTTTTCAGATTCAATAATGACCTCTTTTTGTGCCGCAGAAGTTACATATCCAGATATTTGTGCCTCGATGTTGAAGCTTTTGGCAATAGCAATAATGCTTTCTGCTGTAACCTGATCGGTATATATTTCTAATCGTTGCCCCATATTAAATACCTGATACATTTCCTGCCAGCTGGTTCCTGCAGCTTCTTGGATCATGGTAAACAAAGGTGGGATGGGGAGTAAATTATTTTTGACAATGCGCAAGGGTTTGGGTACATAATGCAATACCTTACTTTGTCCTCCACCACTGCAGTGGATGATACCATGGATAGCATCAAAATGCTTTTGTAGTATTTGTAAAATGACGGGTGCATATGTACGTGTTGGCGACAAAATCATTTGACCAACATTTAAAGGCGTTTCGGTAGCATCGGTAAGGGCATATTTGCCATTATAAACCACCTCGTCTGGTAGATTAGGGTCTACACTTTCCGGGTATTTTGTTTTGTATTCTTTGCGCAGCATTTCGTGGCGAGCGCTGGTCAATCCATTGCTGCCCATGCCACTATTATAGCGATCTTCGTAACTAGCTTGGCCATAGCTAGCTAAAGACACGATGACATCCCCGGCTTCCATTTTTTCGGTAGTTACCAATTTGTCGCGGCGCATACGGCAACTCATGGTGCCATCTACAATTACGGTGCGCACGACATCACCCACATCGGCCGTTTCGCCACCCATCAAATTGACCTCAATGCCATATTGTTTGAGGCGATCAAAATAAGATTGCGTACCATTGATAAGGGCAGAGATAACTTCGCCAGGGATTAGATTTTTGTTACGTCCAATGGTTGAAGAATAAGTGAACGGACCGGTAGCCCCCACACAAAGCATATCGTCAATGTTCATTACAATCGAATCGATGGCAATGCCTTCCCAAACGCTAAGATCACCTGTTTCGCGCCAATAAAGATAGGCTAGTGAAGATTTGGTTCCTGCCCCATCGGCATGCATGATATTGCAATACTCAGGGTCATTAGCCCAATAATCGGGGTAAATTTTACAGAAAGCATTTGGAAAAAGTCCTTTGTCGAGTTGGGCAATTGCTTTATGTACATCTTCTTTTTGGGCAGAAACACCTCTAAGATTGTAACGATTATTATCGGTCATGAAATATAATTGTATGCGTTGAATGCGCAAAGGTAATTAAAATGCTTGTGGCGGAAAATTACATGGGGGTGATCCAGCCTGAAGGGTTCATTTTGGAAGCACCTTTCCACACTTGGAAATTCATTACAGCCACACCATCTTCGTTGTTGACTACTGTTCCCAATACTTGTTTGGTACTGATTTGATCCCCAACTTTTACGCTTACAGCACTGAGCCCTGAATAAACCGTGAAATATTGTCCATGGTTGATGATAACGGTTTGGCCAGAACCCTGCATGCCCATTACTGTGGTGATTTTTCCATCAAAAACAGCTCTTGCTTTTGCACCCTGGCTTGTTTGGATATCGATACCATTATTTTCAATTTCCACCCTTGTAGCAACGGCATGTCTATGCTTGCCAAAGGCATCGATAACTACGCCATTGGATACGGGCCAAGGTAGCCGTCCTCTATTTGCTTCAAAACCTTTGGATAATTCAGAAACTTCGGGCGTGATAGATGGCGTATAAGTTGGTTTAGTACGGTTGACGCTGCTTGGATTGCGATTGACGGTGGAAGCAACGGGGTTGTAGGTGCTTGTTGTGCTCGTGTTGGGTTTGGTATTGCCTGCAGTAGCATTACTTTTGGGGTTACCCGCAACATTGCTTTTAGGATTATTGGCTGCATTGGCAGCATTATTGCGCTCATCACTAGCTAGCGTGACTCTACTTGCGCCATACCCATTGTTTTGGCTGGCCTTGGCAGCCGCTAAGGCGGCGGCTTTGCGCTCTTCTTCAATTCTTTTTTTACGTTCTTCTTCCTCTGCTTTTTTACGTGCTATTTCAATCTCACGTCGGATGGCTTCGCCAATGGCATTATCGAGTCTTTTCGTTACTTTTCTTTTGTTTTCTATGTCGGCAGCAAGCTCTTTTTCACGTCCTTTTAATTCTTCAACAATTTTACTGGTTTCTGTTTTTTCTTGTTGCAACTCCATTTTTTGTTGTTGTTCGGCCGTGAGTAATTGCCCTTTTTGATCTTTGACCGTGCTGAGCACGTTTATTTTATCCTCGATTTTAGACTTGGTCGTTTTGATTTCTTCTGCCTGATTTTTACGAAAATCACGGTACTTTTTCATGTACTTCATACGGCGCAAAGCGTCATTGAAGTCTTTTGCCGAAAATATAAAAGCCAATGAATTATAAGAACTACGGTTGGTATAGGCATAGCGCACCGATTGGGCATAACGCTCTTGTTGTACTTTTAAATTGCTACGCAAGGATTGCACTTCGGTGGCAGAGTTTTTAATATCCTTATCCAAGCTGTTCATTTCTTGGTTGATATTCCCAATTAGTTTTTCACGAGCATTCAGCTTGGCTTGTAGTGCATTCAGCTGGCTCATAGTTGCTTTTTTATCTTTTTTGGTAGCCTCTAATTGGGCTTGCGTTTCTTTAAGCGATTCTACAATCGCTTGCCTACGCTTTTCGAGATCAGAGCGCGATTGTTGGGCAAAAGCATTTGCCGAAAAAAGGGAAATAAGTATAATTAAAATGCTAGTTAAACGCATGCTTGTTTGTTCTATAAAAATGGAGTTGCAACAAAAATACTCAATTATTCTGCAACATCATTTTTGAAAGGATTATTTTAGATTTCGTTAGGCTTAATCCTGTATTTTGAATGTTTGGTTCGGGTTTAGGTTGTTCCTGCCAATATGTTTTTAACGCTTAGCGTCAAATCAGCTTGATACTCCAATTCTTGTTTAGGTTTTGTGAGACCTAGGTACATGTTATTGAATGAGGTACAAGGGCTTAATGCATGTTGTCTTGTATCTAAGCCTTTGTGGCTATGCACTGTAACCGTATTATTTTTTTTGTATTAAAATACTTTGCCGTTCATTTACCAATATTCTCCCTTACATTTGTTTGCTTTTTTTAAGAAAAAATAATCATTTCTTCAACCAACACATTTTGTCATTTTCTACCAAATGAACAAACCAACTTACCACGACCTCGTCAATCAAACCTTTGATTTTCCGCAAGAGGGTCTTCAAGTCAAAAACAACTATTTGCACTTTAATGGTTTAGACATTAAAAAGCTCATTGACAAGTATGGCACTCCTTTTAAATTGACCTTTTTACCCAAAATTGGTTCGCAGATTAATAGGGCGAAAAAGTTGTTTAATGATGCTATTAAAAAGCACAAATACGAGGGCAACTACTATTATTGCTATTGCACCAAAAGCTCTCATTTTTCTTTTATTGTAGAAGAAACATTGAAGCATAATGTGCATATCGAAACATCCTTTACCTATGATATCGAGATTGTAAAGCAGCTTTATCGCCGCCGAAAAATAACCAAGGAAACCAAAATTATTTGTAACGGATTTAAAACAAAAGCCTATACCCGTAACATTGCCAAGCTCATTAACGATGGTTTTAAAAATGTTACGCCTGTATTGGATAACCAAGCAGAATTTGAGGATTATAAAAAAATGATTCGCTCAAAAGATCCTGTAAATATTGGTATCCGTATTGCCACCGAAGAAGAACCCACCTTTGATTTTTATACCTCTCGTCTGGGTATTCGTAACAAAGATGTGCTTGAATTTTATGTTGATAAAATAAAAGGCAACACTAAATTTAATCTTAAGATGCTTCATTTTTTTATGAACAAGGGCATCAAAGACGATATCTATTATTGGAGTGAACTCAATAAAGTTTTACATCTTTATTGCCAACTCAAAAAAATCTGTCCTGAACTGGATAGTATCAATATTGGTGGTGGTTTCCCCATCAAACATTCCTTAGGATTCGATTACGACTATGCCTATATGGCCAATGAAATTGTATCGACTATCAAGAAGGTGTGTAAAGCCAATAAAGTAGCGATGCCTGATTTATATACTGAGTTTGGCTCTTTTACTGTAGGCGAAAGCGGAGCGGTTATTTACAGCATCCTGGATGAAAAGATGCAAAATGATCGGGAGATTTGGTACATGATTGATAGCTCTTTTATTACCACCTTGCCCGACACTTGGGGTATTGGTGAAAAATTTCTTTTGTTGCCGATTAACAAATGGGATAAAGAATACCAAGAAGTGCATCTTGGTGGACTGACTTGTGATAGCCACGATTTTTATACTTCAGAAGAGCATATCAATGCAGTGTTTTTACCCAAAAACGAACATTTGCCGGCTACCCGCACTAAAGATCCTAAAGAATTGGCAGCCCAAGAACCACTATACATAGGCTTCTTCCATACGGGTGCTTATCAAGATCAATTGGCCGGTTATGGTGGAATCAAACATTGTATGATACCATCACCTAAACATGTGGTGGTCGAAATGAATCCCAAAACAGGCGAATTGGAAGACTGGCTCTATGCCAAAGAGCAGAGCTATCAAAGCATGCTCAAAATATTGGGTTATATTCGATAATCAAATTAATGTAAAAAGTCCCTTGCATAGCAAGGGACTTTTTTTTAGGATATCTAATCTCGATTGATGCTCGGATATTGATTATTATATCCAGTCGTTTTTTTTCTGTAGCGAAGCTCTCCTTAGGGCAACAATTACCTTTATTAGGGGGATAATTTATCGCTGTTTGCCTTTTTTTCTGAAGTCTTTATAAGAACCAGGCTTTATTTTTTTGGGATCAATAACTGCTTCCAATTTTGCCTTTGCTTTGACCTTTGTCACTGGTTTTTCTGCATCTGGCTTGACTTTAGTTTCTGTTTTAAATACTCTTTTCGCTTTTGGCGAGGCAAGTGAGGTTTTGTTTGAGTCTGCTACCGATGCCTTTAAAATGGCGATTTCTGCATCACTCAAATTGCGCCATTTGCCTAAGGGTAAATTGCCAATACTGATATTCATGATGCGGGTGCGCTTTAGAGTAAGGACATTATAACCCAGCGCTTCGCACATCCGTCTAATTTGGCGATTGAGGCCTTGTGTAATGGTGATTTTGAAAGTTGAACGCCCGGTCATCTGTATTTTGCAAGGGGCAGTAATGGTATCTAAAATCTGCACGCCACTGCTCATTTTGGCTGCAAAGCCTTCAGCTACAGGTCTGCCAACGCGTACTTCGTATTCTTTTTCATGCTTATTGCCTGCCCGCAAAATTTTGTTGACGATGTCGCCATCATTGGTTAGGAAAATGAGCCCTTCTGAATCTTTATCCAATCGCCCAATGGGGAAAATACGTTTGGGATGGTTTACAAAGTCAATGATATTGCCAGGGATATGCGATTCAGAAGTAGTCGTGATACCCGCAGGTTTGTATAAGGCGATATAAATGAGTTTATCCTTCTTTGGTGCTTTGATAATACTGCCATCTACCTCTACAATATCCCCTACATCATACCTGTTGCCCATTTGGGCAATTTGATCATTGATGAGTACGCGTCCTTCTTTGATTAATTGATCGGCTTCGCGGCGCGAGCAATAGCCCGTATCACTAATAAATTTATTGAGACTAATTGAAGAATCCAAGTTGATTTTTTTGAAATGATTTTAGCAAAGATAATTGACTAAAAAGGAATAAGTTTGTACAGTTTAAAAACAATAAAATTGCTGATGAAAAAAATACTTCTATGCACCCTTGCTGCATTGTTATTAATATCGGGCAATCTATTGGCTCAAAAACAACAAGCAGTTCCTAAAGCCAAAGGACCAGCAGTGCGTAAAGGTCCGCCCACTATTGTTGGTGCTTGGACGCTTAGTTTTTTAGAGGGCGGCGATGTTGATCAATTATTCCCGAATAAAAAACCAATTATAGCGATTGATCCTAAACGAATTCTACTCAGTGGATTTAACGGTTGCAATACTTTTTCGGGGAAAATTAAAATAGAGGCTAATAAAATATCCTTTTTAGAGCCTATCCAACAAACAATCAAAGCTTGCAAGGGTAATGGTGAAGAGCAATTTATGAATGCACTCAATACGGTGCAAAGTTTTGCCTTCTCGGAAAATGAAAAATTAGATCTCATTGCTGGAGATAGAGGTGTTATGCAGTTTACCCCTGCCCTAAAATCAAATTCAGATATTAAACCAAATCGAAAAAAATAAATTGCTTGTGGGAAAATATATTGTTAAGGTACTCGATGCCGAATTTATCAATCAAGATGTTAAACGTTTTATAGTAGAAAAGCCGCCTGAGTATGTCTTTGTTCCTGGCCAAGGTACTGAATTGGCAATTAATTTGCCCGAATGGAAGGATCAGTTTCGGCCATTTACCTACACCAATCTGAATAGCCAGAATTACCTCGAGTTTATGGTGAAAATTTATACCCAGCGCAAAGGGGTTACGCATCAGTTGGGTAAGACAAATGCTGGGGCAGAGCTCATTATTGGTGAACCCTACGGCTTAATTAATTATAAAGGGCCGGGTGTGTTTTTGGCAGGCGGTTCCGGTATAACGCCTTTCATATCGATATTCAGGCATCTTTATAAGGAAAATCATCTTCGGGGGAATAAGCTCATTTATTCTAATCGTAATGTAGAAGATGTCATACTATTCCAAGAGTTACAAAAGATGTTGAAAACCGATTTGATACCTTTTTTCTCTCATGAAAACAGTATTGGCTTTAGCTACAATCGTATCGATCGGAATTACCTTATTGCTGCTATCAAAGATTTTAGCCAATATTTCTACCTCTGTGGTCCCTCTAATTTTGTTAAGGATTTGTCCCAAATATTACTTGATTTGGGTGCTAATTTGGATAGTTTGGTGGTGGAGGAATAGCTGTTGCTGCATGAGCCTAAAAAAGAAAAAGCGAAACAATATATACTGTTTCGCTTTTTTAGTAGTCCGACCAGGGTTCGAACCTAGAATGACAGAATCAAAATCTGTAGTGTTACCATTACACTATCGGACTATCGGGCAGCAAAGTTAAGCAGCCAAATCAATTCTCCAAAAAAAACTGAGATTTTGTACAAATTTATTGTGCTGTAATTTAATGTATCCATTAAGCGTGCTTGCATCAGTCCTTTGAAGCTTACCGCATAATTTATGGGCTCTATTTTGAAGCCCTAAATACTAAAGCAGTCCTTTGTTCCGTTTTATTGAGTGATTTACAGTTAAGCCGCTTTATATTCGCAGCGTTTTTATATTCATTTTTTTGTGAAAAAAATATCCATCATCATTGTCAATTACAATGTGCAGTACTTTTTAGAAGTCTGTTTACATTCTGTAATGCGCGCCTGTGAGGGTATTGATGCGGAAGTGATTGTGGTCGACAATCATTCTGCAGATGGCAGTAATGAGATGGTGAAAACCAATTTTCCTTCGGTACAACTTATCGAGAACAAAGACAACAAAGGTTTTTCTAAAGCTAACAATCAGGCGGTAGCCCTGGCCAAAGGAGCCTATATCTTGTTTTTGAACCCAGATACCGTTTTGCCTGAAGATTTTTTCAGGAAGACCATCAGCTATTTAGATGCACATCCAGAAGTTGGGGCTTTGGGGCCAAGGCTAATTGATGGGAAAGGCAATTTTGCACCCGATTCAAAAAAGTCTTTCCCCACCTTATCTGTGGCCATTTTTAAGACAACGGGACTGAATAAAATTTTTAGCCGTTCACCAAGGTTTAATAAATATTATGCTGTGCATATCCAGGAGCAGGAAATTGCTCCTGTAGAAGTTTTGTCGGGTTGTTGTATGTTTTTGCGAAGCTCGCTTTTGCCCATTATAGGACAAGCCTTCGATGAGGATTATTTTATGTATTGCGAGGATGTAGATTTGTCTTTTCGGGTGCAGCAAGCTGGTTTTTTAAATATATACTTTCCCGAAACAAGCATTATTCACTACAAAGGAGAGAGTACCCGCAAGGCCTCCCTATCCTACATCCGGATATTTAACGAGGCTCTGTCTACTTTTGTACGCAAGCATTACTCAAAGGCCAATGCCACCTTATTTATTTTGCTCATCAATATGGGTATTGCTTTGAGGGCAGTTTGGTCTTTTTGCAAGGTGTTCTTTACCTTTTTGAAAACCCCCATTTTTGATGCTTTATTGCTTTTGGGTACGCTAGTGCTGATGAATCAGGTCTGGGTAGAAGGGGTGAAAAATATGAGGCCTGTTGATGCTGCAACCTTGTACGCTACATTTCCGGTGTATATTTTGTTATGGACCTTGAGCATTTACCTCAATGGCGGTTACGATCAGCCTTATCGGGGCTTGCGCGTGCTGCGGGGTATGATGATTGGCACCATCATTATTTTGGCTTATTTCGGGATTTTATCAGCCGAATTTCGCTATTCTAGAGCGGTTATCTTATTCAGTGGGGCACTTGGCGCTATCGGTATTTTGGGTTTGCGCGAATTATTAGATTGGCTGGGTATTGCCAAAGTGCTGCGCTACAACCGTGTGGCGAAGCGCGCAGTAATTGTGGCCAGTAAAGAGCAGTATCATCAAACCGCAGCCATGTTGCATCAAGTGCACTATGCGCCAGAAATTGTGGGTAGGATTGCCTTACAGCCTAAAGAGCCTGATGCCCTAACCCATTTGAGCGCACTCAAACCCTTATTGCATGCGCTGAGCATAAACGAAATTGTTTTTTGTGTCGATGGATTGAGTTATGAAAGTATCTTAATGCAAATGCAAAACTGTGGTGATGATTATGATTATAAAATACATCTATTTGGTAGTCGAAGTTTTGTAGGGTCCAATTCTAGTAGCTCTGCAGGTGATTTGTACACCGTGGATAAACGATTTAATATAGCCACCTTTATATCTATGCGTAACAAACGTGTTTTTGACATAGTTGCTGCGCTTATGCTCTTATTAATGAGTCCTTTTTTATGGCTGTTACTTGCAGAAAAAGGGAAATTGTTGGTGAATATTTTTTCGGTGCTTGTCGGCAAAAAAACTTGGATAGGCTATAGTGCCAGTATGACGCATTTGCCTCGTCTCAAAGAAAGCATAATGCCCCCTTATGCCGTGCAGCAAGGCTATGAACCGGAACAAAATGTACATTTTTTAGCAGCAATGGAGTATGCCGAGCATTATGTGGTGGGTATTGATTTTACTCTTTTATTGAAGAATTGGCGTTTTATCGGAAAAAACTAAAATAAAATTTTGCAGAAAGAAAAAACTTTCTATTTTTGCAATCCCAAATCGGGTAACGTATTCTTCCTTAGCTCAGTTGGTTAGAGCATCTGACTGTTAATCAGAGGGTCTCAGGTTCAAGTCCTGAAGGGAGAGCAAATAGGGAAAGCCTCACAGAAATGTGAGGCTTTTTTGTTTAACAGGGGCTTAAAGAATGTACAACTTATAGTATATTTATAATTGGATATGTTTAAAACGATACTAGAATTCATGATAATTGGATGC
>JAIXWS010000024.1 GCA_027491165.1 Sphingobacteriales bacterium
AAAACAATCAAACTAAACAGCTCACTCACAACATCTTAAAACAAACTAAAGAACTCTTTTACCCACTTCATTTTCGTCGTTGGGAGTGCAAAGGTATGGATTTTCAATTACTAAACAAAAAAAATGTTGAAAAGATGTGGACGCGAACCGCTGTTGCTCAACAATAAAAGCTGCCAAAAGCCTTGCCAATAAAGCAATTCAAGCCTTATCACCTTTTTATAATTTAGGCTGGCAAACTGAATAGTGTTCCCTCTTAAACCTTAAGAACAAGTGCGTTCCATTAGGAATGACCCAATGCCCTTTAAAAGAAAAGCGCAACAATTGAATTGTTGCGCTTTGGATGTATATACTACAGTCGTTTATCGTTTCTTCAGCATGTAGACATTAAATACTAGGCTCAATAACAAACAGATGGCAAGCATTTGATGCAATTCGGCAAACCATTCAAACCTTAAAAACTTATTCTGGGTCATTAAAGGAGCGTTCAATACGGTTAATATACCCAATAACACTTGCAAGAAGGTAAAAAACACTGTGCTCATTGCCGTCTTACGCAAAAGGGGGCTAACGCTATCCGATACTTGACGGCGAAGGTTCACAAACCACAACAACACCAATACAACCAGCAAATAGGCCAATGACCGATGGATAAAATGTACGACGATAGGATGATCGGTAAGGATGTCCAACCCTTTGTAAACCTCAGCGCCAAAATTGTGTACATTAGTGGGCAGATAAGTACCATTAACATCGGGCCATGTAGGCGCTGCTGGTGCCGCTTTGAGGCCTGCCATAAATGCTCCATAAACCAACTGTACAGCCAAAAAGACTAAAAGTCCTACAGTAAAGCGATGCAAACGAAGATTCAAAACCCTATTCTCGTCGGCTACCCAAAGCTTCAAGGCAAACCAAAATGTATAACAAAGAAGCACCAAGGCAAACATAAAGTGCATGGCCAGCTTGATGTGACTCACATGGGTATCATCAGGATTGAGCCCACTAGCCACCATTATCCAACCAACAGCCCCTTGCAATGCGCCTAAAACAAAGAGCACAACAAATGGCCGAACCATCTTTTTATCGAAATACTTCTTGGCCATAAAGAAAGAAAAACCAATCAAAAATACAAGACCAAGCAAGCGCGCCCATTCACGGTGCATCCATTCCCAAAAATAAATGGCCTTGAAGTCGGTCAAAGTATAATCGCTATTGTGATTCACAAATTGTCCTGAGGCTTCGGCCTTATACAGCTCGAATGCCGTATTCCAATCCTGCTCATTCATAGGCGGGACAGCACCCAATATGGGCTTCCACTCGGTGATGGACAAACCCGAACCCGTGAGGCGTGTAATGCCCCCGAGTAATATTTGCATCATAATCATCACAACGCCGAGCAATAACCACTTGGCTACGGCTCGGCGTTTTTTATGCGCGATGTGTTCATCAGTATCTATGCGATGGGACATTTTTGTTTTGTTTGTAGACCTAAGTCTTTTTTAACTCAACCCTAAGCCCTCTGGGGAGAGATAGCACAGGAGAAGCATTATTCAATATTCATTTTTCTTTAAGACGGATACACTTTCAACGCTGCTTCAAGACAATCCATGGCGTGATTAATGTCCTCTAAATTGAGCACATAAGCCAAGCGCACTTCATCCTTGCCTTGACCTTTGGTAGCATAGAAACCCGCAGCAGGAGCCATCATCACCGTTGCGCCCTCGTGCGAAAAATCTTCGAGCAACCACTGACAAAACAGCTCGGTGTCTGCTACGGGCAACTTAGCCATGGCATAAAAGGCACCGCCTGGGTTAGGACAAAAGACGCCGTCCATTGCATTGAGGCGTTTTACCAAAAGGTCTCTGCGACTATTATATTCGGCATGTACTTCGTCAAAATAATTCAAGGGCAAATCGACGGCCGCTTCACCCAAAATTTGTGCAAATGAGGGCGGGCTCAATCTTGCTTGTGCAAATTTCATTGCAGCATCCAACACTTGCTGATTGCGCGTGATAAATGCCCCAATACGGCCACCACAAGCACTATAGCGCTTGCTGATGGTATCCATCAAAATAGCATGATTTTCTAAACCTGGGATGCTGAGTGCGGAGATATGCTTGCGACCATCATAGCAAAACTCACGATAAGCTTCGTCGGAGAACAAGAACAAATCGTACTTGATACAGATATCGCGCAAGACTTCTAACTCTTCCATGCTATACAAATAACCTGTAGGGTTATTGGGGTTGCAAATCATGATCGCTTTGGTGCGTGGCGTAATGGCTTTTTCAAAAGCCTCAATCGGCGGCAATGCAAAACCAGTATCGATACTGCTCGGAATCGGCACAACTTTTACACCGGCGCTAATCGCAAATCCATTATAATTTGCGTAAAAAGGTTCTGGGATGATGATTTCGTCGTCAGGATCCATACAGCTCATCACCCCAAAAAGAATGGCTTCGCTACCACCGGTAGTCACGATAATTTGGTTGTGGTTCACCTCAATATTATTGCGCTTGTAGTACTCCACCAGTTTTTTGCGATAACTTTCAAATCCCGCACTATGACTATACTCTAGCACCTTCATGTCGGTGTGGCGCACGGCATCCATCACCGCTTTGGGCGTTTCAATATCAGGCTGCCCGATATTGAGATGATATACTTTCGTACCTCGTTTTTTTGCTGCTTCGGCAAAAGGTACCAATTTACGAATAGGAGAGGGCGGCATCTGCTCGCCACGTAAGGCTATTTTCGGCATGGCGCAAAGGTAATTCGGCAATTCGACAATTTGGCAATTTGGCAGTTCCATAATTTGCCAATTGGGCAATTGTAGAATTCAATAATCGCTTTGATTTTTTTGAAGTCATCTTCTTCTTTTCTACAACTATTCAGGCGTCGCACCGTCAGCTTTTATCATTTCTTCAGCTTTGCTTTTCGTGCGTTGGGCCGGCTCGCTGCGCTCGCCGCAGCAGCAACTTGTTGTAGAATATGGCGATTATTTCTTCCCTATTGTGATGGCGCATCTGAAATCTTAAATCGCAAATCAACAATCAAGATTACCTTTGATAGCGACAAAACACAAATTGGATTATGCTCAAAAACATTTTATTCATCGGGTTGGGTGGTGGCATCGGCAGTATTAGCCGCTATGTTATGGCTCTTGCCATAGGCAAATGGATTAATGCTTCCTTTCCTTGGGGCACATTTGTTATTAATGTTTTGGGCTCCCTTCTGATTGGTCTGTTTTTGGGCCTATTCGATAAAAGCATCTTCAACGATACCAGCAAACTACTCTTGATAACGGGCTTCTGTGGCGGCTTTACCACCTTCTCGGCCTTCTCCTCCGAAAATGTACACTTACTGCTAGCAGGGCAATGGCTTACGGCGCTCGCTTACAGTGCACTGAGTGTGGTATTAGGTATTGCCGCTGTATGGCTGGGTTACAAATGGAGTGCCGCCTTTTAATCCGACACCAGAATCATAAATCAAAAACCTGAAATCCACAATCCGGATTTACCTTTGCGCTATGTCATTATTTACAACCATTGCACCCATCACCATTACTTGTCATAACAGACTGGCTCCTTACCTCGAAAGAGAAGTAAAAGCATTGGGCTTTGAAGTAAAAGAAACTTTTATCACAGGTTTAAAATTAGAAGGCACCCTCAATGATTGTATCCGACTTAACCTCAACCTGCGTTGCGCCAGCCAAGTTTTGTACAGTTTGCTTTCTTTTGAAGCGCACAATGCCGATGATGTGTATCACAATTTGAGCGACTGCCCTTGGGAAGAAATCATCCCCAAAGATGGTTATTTCTCTGTGACCAGCAATGTGCAGAATGACACCATCAACAACAGTATGTTTGCCAGCCTAAGGGTCAAAGACGCTATTGTTGACCGTATGCGCGAAGCCACAGGCATCCGACCCAATACCGGCGCTGAGCCTACGGGTGCAGTGATTCACCTATACTGGAAAAATGAAGAAGCAGAAGTATTTGTCGATACCTCCGGCGAGTCATTAGCACGCCACGGATACCGAAAAATTCCTGGTCGCGCTCCCATGCTCGAAGCATTAGCTGCAGCCACTATTATGGCTTCTCGCTGGGATGGTGCTTCACCTTTTATCAACCCTATGTGTGGCTCGGGCACTTTGGCTATCGAAGCGGTTTTGTGGGCGACGAACACGCGACCTGGTATCTTCCGCAGCAATTATGCTTTTATGCACCTTAGCGATTACGACCCCAAAGTGTATCATAAAGAAATGGCCCATTTGCGTCAGCAAATCAAACCTTTGGCGCAAGAGGCGCGCATCATTGCGAGCGATTATAGCAATCAAGCCATTGCCAATGCCCAACAAAATGCAAAGGCTGCTGGTGTAGATAGATTGATTGAATTTAAAGAATGTGATTTTGCCGAAACGCCCGTGCCCGAAGGCAAGCCCGGGGTTTTCTTTATCAACCCTGAGTATGGCGAGCGCCTAGGTGATGTTACAGAACTGGAGGGCACTTATGGCCGCATTGGCACTTATATGAAGCAGAAATGTGGTGGCTATTTTGGTTATGTATTTACTGGCAATCTTGACCTTGCTAAAAAAATTGGCCTCAAGCCCAAACGCCGGATTGAGTTTTTTACCAGCACCATCGACTGTCGCTTATTTGAGTACGAACTCTATGCCGGTAGCCGCAGAGCTGTTGAGGAAAAGGAATAGAAAACAACTGTTTATTATAGAGAAAGAAAAACCCAGCCTTCAAAATTAAGGCTGGGTTTTAATGGACTTAGTTTTATCTATTATTAAACTGTAGAAATTGTGTAAACTGCATAACCTATAGATAAAGATATAAAAAACAAAGCCAAGAAAATTCTTGATTTGCGTCTTACGAGATAGGTTTTAAAAGTTATATTCTCGGTTTTTAAACGCTTATAAACCTTGATACAAACAGCACCTATAACAAAATATATAAATAAATACCTGAATAGATTTAAAATGATTTCGAGTTTCATTATAATAAATTTTTAGTGACAAGAATCATAGTTAGCTTTAGCTATATTAGTTGATGCAACACCCCAGGCTAAAACAGCAGCATGACATACTAGTCCAAGACCAATAGCGTCAATAGCTGCACAACCACAGTGCATTCCAATAGACTCTGCTAAAATTTGAGCACAAGTGTTGTTATAAATAGTTAGGCAAGCCGAAGGAGACATACCCGCTGGTAAATCAATTTCACTACCAGTTAGAGCAAATGCTTCTACAACTAAATCTTTATCTATTGTTGAAAATTGATAATTTGTCTCAAGTGTTGCTTCTAGAGATTTGCAAATTGCAGATTTTTGAATTAGCTCTTCGGCCGACGTATATCCAATTAAACTTGAATAAGTTGAAACCGTTGCTGGCGTTACTGTTTCCAAATTTGCAATATTAGTAATTGCAGAACCATTTAATATGGCATTATTAAATTCTGCAACTCTTAACCTTACAAGTGCTTGAAATACAGAATCCGAAGAAAGAGCAAGAATTAAGTCCATTTCTGCTGGAGTGATCAACCGCGTAGTTACTCTAGCGGTTGTTAAAGCAGTTTTTTTCTGCGTTGTTTGAACTGATTTTTCATCTTTCTTACACGCCACAAAAGTGGTAGTTGCTGCAATGGCTAAGAAGCTTAGCCCTAAAATTATTTTTTTCATTGTTTAATCTGGCTGTAAGTTAGCCTTACCATTCGTTATTGAATTACCTACTCTTTTCTACAGGTTTTCGGTTGCGCCTGTTGCAGTAATTTTTGGAATACCCTTTTAGTGTTCTTTTAATATAAGGTTAAAACCAATTTTGTTCATCTAATAAATCATTGAACGAATTTCACCTACAGTTTTGCCAGAATATAAATGAACATCATTTTCTATGTCTGATAAATTATTTAATTCTCTGCTATTGGGTGCTGCATTTTTATAATATTGAATTAATTGTAGGGTTTGTGCTTTAAATGAATGATCAAAGAATACAACGTTTGAATGGTTTGCTAACAAGTGGTTGGTTTTTTTGTTCAACATGAGTAAATACGGAGGTGTATGTAATAAAATGTCTGTTGTCAGATAAACATTTGGAGAAAAATCATAGTAATAATCAATATACTTTTGACCAATTATTGAATTGACAAGGAATGAGTCTCTAAACATATATTGAAGCGCGATGTTATAAGCACTATCTACATGTGATGTGGGCGTACCACGCGTTATTAAATATGTGGCCTGTTCCGTAGACCTTTCTTTATCTGATGTTTTATCACAACTTTTGCCATGAAGCGTTTCTTGACAAGTTTTATCTTTACCAGAACATGGAATGGGACATTGGCTTGGCGCTAAAGTTGTTTTAAATAATTTTGATAATTTTAGGTCCTGACGTATTAAATAGTCAATATTATATCCAAGGGTATGGGAAACGCTAAGTGTCGGAGAAAACAATACATCAGCATTTGTGATATTAATTGCAGTTACATTTTGCCCTGCTAAAAACAGTAAATATATATTATACATGTTTCCAGTTTCAACATATTTTGCTTCGCAATTTAATTCTGGAACTAGGTTAAATTCTTTATTTGCAGATTTTTTAAAAAACGAATAACGCAATTTCTTTTCTTTAATAAAATATAAGCCATAGCCAATCACATTCTCATCATTAACTGATACTTCATTTGAGGAGTTTAAGTGTTTATCAACGTACAACACAATCGAAGCAATTTCATCATTTGGGTTGAGGTTAAGATTAACTGCATCATGTAAAATATTATTAATGCGGTTTTTATCATTAAGTCGTGCATAAGCATATTGATAATTAGCATCATCATTCGATTGCCAAACTTCAAGATTGAGATTGTTGCTGCCAATTTTAGTATTTACTTTTGCATCTGATTCTTTAATTGTGCAAGTATCACATTTTTTAGTTGTGTCCGTCTTGCACGCTACAAAAATTGTAGATGTTGCGATCGCGAGCATGGTTGCGCTTAAAATTAATTTTTTCATTGTTAAGCTGGCTGTACAGTAGCCTTACCATTCGTTATTGAATTACCTACTCTTTTCTACAGGTTTTCGGTTGCGCCTGTTGCCGTAAAATTTGGAGCTTACTTCAGCTTGCGTTTCATTTGGATGCCGTGCACTGCATCTGCCTTACCAAACAAAAAGTTTTCGTGGGCTTCATATTACTGCTTATCTAGGTTTAGTTCTAGCCATCATTTAGCGATACACATTTTCTTCAAAACCAATTCGGGTATGTACAGTTAGGCTTAAGGCATGGCTACAGAAGCCTTCATTTGAGCAAGCCATTTTTGTTACAAAATGCAAAAAATCTTCATTAAAAATATCGTGTTTTTCATCGTAAAAAACAAACA
>JAIXWS010000030.1 GCA_027491165.1 Sphingobacteriales bacterium
ATGAATGGTCGTCCATGAAGTACGCTTAAAAATAGCGCATTTTCAAATGAATGGTCATATTATTTTTGTTCACCACAATCAGGAATTGAGCTAATTTGGGTTTGCTGAATCCAGTATGGTAGTAGTTGGACAGAGCAAATCCTTCCTTAGGGATGCCTATCAGGGTATAGTCCATTTTTACGTTATCATTTTCGTCATCCAAGGCTGAAATCCCATAAGTCCCTTCTGGTACATTAATGGTTGCATCAAGGTCCTTCTGAGTCATGGATTCTTTTGAAATAGCCATGCGTTTAAAGGGTTTCTCTTTTTCAAAATCCTCCTCCGATTTGAAAAATCCTAAGCGAATCGTCCCTTTATGGTTGCGGATATGGCTACAATGGATGTGTACACTATATTCTTTATTTTGAGCGAGTATTTCGCTAGCAATCAAAAGTAAAAAGAGGGTAGTGAATATCGGCTTCATTGTTTTTTGTTTTGTTGGTCAAGCGATGTTTTTTTAGAGCCTTATTTTTTGAGTTTTAATAAGCGTAAAGAAGGTACCATTAAAACGGTAAAGAGCACTACTGCTAGGGTCATAGAGCCGCCAAAAACCACCGAATTAACCGTGCCCATCCAAGCGGCAGTATAACCACTTTCTACTTCGCCCAGCTCATTACTACTGCTGATAAACATGGTGTTGACTGCGGCAACACGGCCGCGCATTTCGTCGGGGGTATGCAGTTGCAAGATGGTGCCCCGAATTACAACGCTGATAGCATCAAGCATTCCACCCAAAACCAACATCGCCAAGGATAAAGGAAACCAGGTAGAAAGGCCAAAAACAATCATACAGATGCCAAAACCTGCAATGGCGAACAAGAGCTTGATCCCTGGTTTTTTTTCTAGTGGGAAAAAGGATAGAATGAGCATGGATATAATGGCGCCAATGCCCGGTGCAGCGCGCATTAGGCCAAATCCCATTTCGCCTACTTTAAGAATATCTTTGGCATAAACAGGTAGTAAAGCTACCGCCCCACCAAATAACACGGCAAACATATCTAAGGATAAAACAGATAAAATAATCGGGGAGCGAAATACAAAACTAAGCCCTTGTTTGAGGCTTTTGAATATAGGCTCTTTGGCTTTTTGTAAAATCTCTTGTCTAGGGATGCATAGCATCGACAAGAAGGATAAAAGCAACACAAAGGCAACAGTGATTAAACTTGTTTGAACCCCCACAAAGCCAATTAATAAGCCACCTACAAGTGGCCCACCCACTGCGCCAATGTACCAAGAGGTGCTACTCCAGCTAGTGGCTGAGGCTAATTTTTCGCGCGGCACCAATAGGCTCACCATAGTGAAGGTTGTTGGCCCAATAAAGGAGCGCACAACGCCACCAATAAATATCCCCAAAAACACCAAGCGCACTGTTGCAGCAGTAGTTAGTTCTGTGCCATGCCAATAGCTGAGACTGAAAAAATATAATGCTGTGGCTATATAAATGAGGGAACAAGTGAGTAAAATATTTCTTTTCTCTTTTTGATCGATAAAGTGCCCCGAAAAAAAGCTGCAAGCAATGGCAGGAATTGCTTCCCAGAGCCCTAGCTCGCCTACTAAGCGCACATCATGGCTAATGTCATAAATCCAATAAGCCAAAATGGTGATTTGCATATTGAGCGCACCAATAAAAAACAGTCGGAACGACAAGAACCGTTGAAACAATCTGTTTTTTAAAATGTCGTTTTTGCTAAGGAAGGTATGTAGGATAGACAAATGGAGTGGCTTTTTGGGCAATGAAGGCAAAAGTAGGGTTTTAACCAAAAAGAAAAATGTAAAATAGGAAGGCTTATTATAAATTTGCTTTTCGCAAAGCCCCATGAGCAATCAAATTTCCCAAATTATTAGTACCAGTTTTGTTCAAGCTTTCCTTGAGCTTAAGGCTAATAAATTGCGCAGCTTTTTGTCGCTTACGGGCATCACCATCGGTATCTTTTGCATCATCGCTGTATTTACTGTATTAGATAGCCTTAAAAAAAATATCAAAGAACAGGTTTCGACTCTGGGCAGCGATGTGATTTATGTGGGCCGATGGCCTTGGATGGATGAGGGGGGAGAATACAAATGGTGGGATTTTTGGCGTAGGCCATCCATGAGTATGACAGAGTTGCGGGCGGTACAAAACAATGTTAGCGATGCCGGTATCGTCACCCTACAGTTGACCATCAATGGCAAATCCGCAAGGTATGATGACAATGAGGTGTCGGGCTTTTCGGCTTATGCAGTAACACAAGATTTTGATAAATTACAAAATATAGAAGTAACCGATGGACGCTATTTAAGTGCAGCCGAACTCGATGGTGGCATGCCCACCGCCGTTATTGGGGCAGAACTTTATGAAAACCTTTTTAAAAGCAATGTACATGCTGTTGGCAAGACCATTGCATTTTTAGGCAAAAGCTATTTAATTATTGGAAAATTAAAAAAGACCGGTCAGAATGCTGCAGGTTTTAATTTTGACAATTGCCTTATTGTGCCCTACCACTCGATTCATTCGGCTATAGATGTACAATCTTTAAATTATGACCCCAGCTTGATGATTAAAGCGAAGCCTGGTGCCGCATTGAGCGAAGTGCAATTTGAAGTAGAAGGTGCTTTGCGTGCTATCCGAAAAGTACGTCCTGGCGAAGCGAATAATTTTGCGATCAACCAATTGAGTCAAATCACACAACGGATGGATATGATGTTTAGGCTCATCAATGCTATTGGTGCAGTTATTGGAGGCATATCTTTAATTGTCGGCGCTTTTGGTATTGCCAATATCATGTTTGTTACCGTAAAGGAGCGTACCAAATATATTGGTCTCAAAAGAGCGATTGGTGCGCGTGCTATTTACATCCTCATAGAGTTTTTGATAGAAGCCATTTTCCTTTGTTTGTTGGGTGGCATGATCGGTATTATTTTAGTCTGGATATTGTCTTTGATTGTAAACGCCAGCAGTGACATGCACTTTAGCATGTCTTGGCAAAATATGCTCATCGGTATTCTTACATCCGCTATCGTAGGTATTATTGCTGGCTTTATTCCTGCTTACAAAGCATCTAAACTAGACCCTGTAGTTGCTATTCGTTCTTTATAAAAAATCAACCATTTTATTATGCCCAATTCACGAAAATTAATTTTGACACCGGAGCAAATCGAATTGAAATTGCAAAGAATGGTGTACCAAATTTGGGAGCAAAATGCCAATAACACCGAATTGGTGATGGTGGGCATTGCCGACAATGGCTGCACCTTAGCCAATATCTTGGCCGACAAATTAGAAGCCATCAGCCCTATTAAAGTACAGCGTATTCAGTTGAAAATTGATAAGCAAAACCCGCTTAACAACATCCCAGAAATTAAGGAAGATTTGAACGGTAAATCGGTATTGATGGTAGACGACGTGGCCAATTCAGGCAAGGTGATGCTATATGCTTTGCGCCCGATCACAGCTTATATCCCTTCTAAAATCAACTTGGCTGTTTTGGTGGATAGAAAACATAAATCATATCCAATCAACCCCAATATTGTAGGACACAGTCTGTCTACTACTTTGCAAGAGAACATAAGCGTTGAATGTGAAGGGAGTCAAATCATTGGGGTTTACTTAAACTAAAGCAATATTAAAGGGTGATACAGATCAGAACGGCTACGGTAGAGGATATTCCGCTCATTAACCGATTGGGCGAACAAGCCTTTTATCCCACTTATCTACCCTTTATTAGCGCAGAGCAAGTGGCCTATATGTTTCATAAAATGTATGATGCTGATGCGCTTTTGCAACAAATGAAGGAGCGTGGTGACCTGTTTTTCATTGCCTCCGAAAATGGCCTAGACCTTGGATTTGCTGCATTTCAATTAAACCATCATCAAGGGGAAACCAAACTGCATAAGTTATACGTATTACCCCAATTTCAATCCCAATCGGTGGGTAAAATATTACTACAGGCTGTTGAAGCCTATGCTCGTCAATTGGGTCAAGAAAGCCTTTTACTCAATGTCAACCGGTATAATAAGGCTGTTGGATTTTATAATCATCTGGGCTACAATGTTTTTAAAGAAGAGGACATCGATATTGGGCAGGGCTATTTTATGAATGATTATGAAATGAAAAAATCCTTAAAATAGGCTACAAATAAGGATTACCTTTGCCACCATAATTCAAATGAAAGTCAATTATTAGCCAATGGGTTTTTTTGATAAATTATTTAAGCGCAGTAAAGAGCAAGAAGAGCAGAAAGAAGCGCTAGACGAGGGTTTAAAGAAAACCAAAGAAGGTTTTTTCTCTAAAATCACGAAAGCAATTGCTGGAAAAGACAAAGTAGACGAAGAGCTTCTCGATGAGCTGGAAGACGCTTTGGTCAGTGCCGATGTGGGCATTGATACCACTATTGAAATCATTAAAAGGATAGAAGCGCGCGTCGGGAAAGACAAATATGTGGGTACAGCCGAGCTAAATGATGTGTTGCAAGAAGGTATCATGAGTGTGCTAACCGATGCTCCAAGCAACGATTTTGAAACTTTCGATTTGCCCGCCGACAAAAAGCCTTATGTATTGCTCGTAGTGGGTGTCAATGGTGTGGGTAAAACAACCACGATCGGTAAATTGGCCTATAATTTTAAGAAAGCCGGAAAAAGTGTAGTGCTGGGTGCTGCAGATACCTTCCGTGCCGCAGCAGTAGATCAATTAACTATTTGGAGTGAGCGTGTGGGTGTACCTATTATCAAAAAGGAAATGGGGAGTGACCCTAGTTCGGTAGCTTTTGATGCGGTACAAAGCGCTATTGCTCGTGAGGCAGACATTGTCATTATCGATACAGCCGGACGCTTGCACAACAAAGCGCATTTGATGGAAGAACTCAGTAAAATTCGTAGGGTAATCAGTAAAAAAATGCCTGACGCGCCTCATGAAGTTTTATTGGTATTGGATGGTAGTACTGGTCAAAATGCATTGGAACAAGCCAAGCATTTTACCGCCGCAACAGATATCACTGCATTGGCTATAACTAAATTAGACGGTACAGCTAAGGGGGGTGTGGTATTGGCCATTGCCCATCAGTTTAAGATTCCAGTAAAATATATTGGGGTAGGAGAGCGCATGGAAGATTTGCAGATTTTCAAGAAAGAAGAATTTGTGGATAGCCTCTTTAGTCTGAGGTAATGGGGTAAGGGACTCAATAAGCGAGATGCGTTTTAGCGCCGCGCAAGCCTTTAATTATCCAATTGCCCTATAGCCGAATTTAATTTTGCTAATGCCACTTCGATTGTTATTTTTGCACAACCTTTTTTTAGTTTACCATGAAGAATAGTCAACTTTTTTTAACCATAAGCTTGGTTTTGCTAGCGGTTGTTTCGCGCATTATCGGTGCAGAAACAGGTGCCTTTAATTTTGCACCAGTAGTGGCCATTGGTTTGGTCAGTGGTCTTTTGATTAAAGATGCAAAAACAGCTATTTTAATTGCTTTGTTAGGACAATTTGTAGCAGACGTTTATTTCCAACTGTTCCCAACAGCTACCAATATTGGCTTTTATGGCATTAGTCAGATTTTTGTTTATGCGGGCTTAATTGCAGCAGCATTCATTGGTAAATCATTGAACAAAGTAAACGCTACCACTATTATTGGTGGTACTTTAGCGGCATCAACAGCTTTCTTTTTAATTTCTAATCTTGGAGTGTTCTTCCAGGATTTTTATGGAATATCAATAGCGGGTTTTGTGCAAACCTATACGATGGCTATCCCATTTTTCAAGGCAAGTGTACAAGGCGATATGTTGGGTAGCTTAGTTATTTTTGGTGCTTATTTTATCGCAAAATCTGCCTTAGCTTCAAAATTAAAAACGGCTTAAACTTTTATACTCATTACACTCATTTCTTCAAAAATTTAAAGACAACAATAATGGCAAAAAAAATCAAACCAACCTCACGTCAAAAGATGATTTTGTTAGTACATTTCATCGTATTTGCAGTAGCCTCATTTTTGATGTGGACTTTGTATGACAAGGGAGCAACAACCTGGGTATATCCTTGGCCAGCTTGGATTACGGCTGCATGGGCACTTTCTTTAGTAGGCCACTGGTGCGCATTGTTTACTTCTTATGAAGATGCAGGACTTGATGAATTTAATCGATTGAGCAATAACTAATCGAAACCATATTTTACAATACGAAATCCGATACTATAAATAGTATCGGATTTTTTTAATTATAAGTGGGATGTTCTGGATTGTTTGATTAGGTTTAGTATTTGTGTGCAAGAGCCAAGGATATTTCAAGACCAATGATGTTTCGACTCAATAGATTTTTGAAACGGTCGCATTGTTTTTTAATGGGTCCTTAAGGTACATTTCTCTTTTTGTGCAACGATGTGAAATGGTATCTTTGCGCACAGCTTAGCCAAAATCAAAACTATGCACTCCTATATTGTTAACGCATCTTTGCAAGTATTACCTGTAGCTACTGCCAAGCATCCCTATGAATGGGTGGATGAGGCTATTGCTATCATTAAACAAAGCGGAATCAATTGTGCGGTAGGGCCATTTACCACTGTTGTTGAAGGAACCTACGAGCAAGTGATGAAAGTCATTAATGAAGTCAACGAATACCTCTTCGAGCAATCATGCAATGAATGGATATTGGGGGTACAACTCCAAATCCGCAGTGGTGCAGACATTACAGCTGAAGAGAAAACATCGAAGCATCAATAGCATAGTTGTTTGACTACACAAAGCAGAAGAAATAATAGGCCTTGAAGTGTGCGACG
>JAIXWS010000135.1 GCA_027491165.1 Sphingobacteriales bacterium
AAGAAAAATGAAGATTATATCAAGGATGTGATTTTTCAAACAATTGTCTTAGAGGAAGTCTACCCAGATGCCAGCATAGACAGCTATCTTTTAATGCCAGATAAATCATCTGTACTCAGTGTTGAAGCTTTTCCCGCTTTATTCACAACCATTACCCATGAGCCCGCCAAACCAGGTGCTTTCCGAAAAGTAGAGGTGATGTTTAATGAGGATCAAGACCCTAATGCAGCCGCCTTAGTTCAGCAAATAAAAGAAGATCGGCTTTTGAGTTTATTGAAAGTAAATGATGAAGTAGTAGATTTCAAACAATTGGTTATTAATGAAATAAATTTTTTCACTGAATTACTGAATCGAGATTTTAACGGCTATACGCCCCTGCTCAGCAAAGCCTGTAAACAATGCGAATTCCGCGCCTCTGAAAAGGATTCTAGAGATGGCTTTAATCAATGTTGGGGTGCCATGGCTAGTATAGAACCGAAGCTTTGGGATATATACCAAGCGGGTAAAATTGGGGGGAAAGAAGGTTTTGTGAATCATAAAATTTCGGAACAAAAATTTGGATTTAATGAGTTGGCGGAATTGGATTTTGAGGAGAAGAATAAAGATGGCAATATTGGGGCCTATAATGCTAGGCGCTTGATGCAATATGAAAATACTATCGCTCAAACTGAATTTCCAGCATCAGCAATTGATAAAAAAGTATTCGCTTATGAGTTAAATCAAAAGTTTAAGTACCCTCTACATTTTATTGATTTTGAAACAATGGCATCTGCTTTTCCCTTTCATAAAGGGCTGAGTCCTTACAACATGTTCCCCTTCCAATGGAGTGTACATAGCGTGGCCAGTCCGGGAGCGGCGCCCGTTCATCAGGAGTATCTCAATACAGAACCCAATTATCCGGGCTTTCGATTTGCGGAAAGTTTAATGGAAACGCTCGGTAATGAGGGCACGCCCTTGATGTGGAGTACCCATGAAAATACCACTTTGAAAAATGTGCTCAAGCATATGACTTTGTTTACATACGATAAGCCCCAGCTTAAACAGTGGTTGTTGGAAATGACCAGCGAAAAGGATGCAAAAGGCAACATGATTAGAGAAGGTCGATTAGTAGACATGAATGCTTTTGCCTTGAAACAATATTTTCATCCAGACATGAAAGGCAGAACATCCATCAAAGTAAGCCTTCCCGCGGTATGGACCAACAACCCATACTTGCACAAAATTCCTTGGTTCCAGCAATGGGTGTTTGAAAAAAATGGGCAGATCGTAGACCCCTACGAGCAACTCAAATTAGACACATTGCCTAAATTGTGGGGCCTAAATATCAATATCACAACTGATGAGGACGAAAGCTTCGAATTTGTTGAGGGCGCTTATGATGTAAAAGATGGCGGTGCAGCAATGAAAGCATACCAAGATTTGATTTTTACGAAAGATGAGCAAAAGAAAAAGCAAATCAGTAAGCAATTATTGTCCTATTGCGAATTGGATACATTGGCCATGTTGATTATATATACACATTGGGAGCATTTGGCCAATTCATAGTTTGTTTTTTTGTAACAAAACCGAAAATAAAGTAATGTAATGGGCAATCAAACTGTTGATTGCCCTTTTTCATAAGCTCTTATGCTGCCTTAGTCGCTGTATCTCCAACAAAAGGGAGCAATGTATTTAAGAGCAAAGACTCCTGAGGATTGCCGCTTTTTTCGTCAATGGCTTTTATGGCTGAGCTGAATTCTTCCTTCAAAATTCGCGGCTATTATAGGCAGAGAATTTTAATCAGTATTTCTTTTTCGGATTGCTGCATCAACCCCAATTGCTGCATCACTTTTTTCTATAGCTAGCCCAATTATTTAGGGGTCTTTATAGCCTTTTTTTTATTGCCTATCGTACTGATAGCCCTTACCTTTAGTGCTGCAAAGCCCAAATTTTATTGGGTTTGGAGCAGCTTAAAAAAACTAAGGGAAAGATGATACCCGTTTTTGATACAGACTACCCTAACATCCTTCAAAAGGTAGGTCAGATAGACCCTATTGCTTATGCCCATACCCGAAACGATGTAAGGGGGGCAGTGAGCTATTTGTCGCCCTATATCTCTCGTGGGGTTATCAGTACCCAGCAAGTGCTGGCGCATCTATTGGGTAAAGGTTATGCCTTAAGCCAAATAGAATCTTTTGCCAAAGAGCTCTGCTGGCGCGATTATTTCCAAAGGTTGGCGCAAGTAAGGGATGTGTCGGTATGTATCAAACAAGAACAAATTTCTGTGGCCCATCATGAGATGCCTACAGCGTTGCTCCACGCCCAAACAGGTATTGAGGGCATAGACCTCGCCCTTAAGGAGCTCTATGAAAAAGGTTATGTACACAATCATTGTCGCATGTATATTGCCTCAGTGGTTTGTAACGTTGCACAGTCTTATTGGTTGCATCCTGCACAATGGATGTATTATCATTTGCTTGATGGTGATTGGGCGAGTAATGCCTGTAGTTGGCAATGGGTAGCGGGTGCCAATAGCCACAAAAAGTACTTTGCTAATCAAGAGAACATCAATAAATATACCCACAGCACCCAGTCAAATACCTTTTTGGACTTGCCTTATGAGGCATTCGAACAAATGGCTATCCCTGCCTGTTTAGTGGCTACCGAATCGCTCGTATTGAAAACCGAATTGCCGGCAACAATTCCCCTAACTATTGATCCGCAACTACCCACTTTTATCTATAATTATTACAACCTCGATCCACTTTGGCATGCTCAAGAAGCAGGCAACCGCATCTTATTGTTAGAGCCCCAGTTTTTTCAAGCCTATCCTGTAAGCTCCAAATGCATTGATTTTATGTTGTCGCTCGCAAAGAATATAAACCATATCCAAGTTTTTGTGGGTTCTTTTGAAGAGCTTTGCCAGCACAATGCCTTAGCTCAAATCTACTATAAAGAGCATCCTTTAAATATCGGGTATAGGGGTCAGGAAGAGCCAAGAGATTGGATAGCAGCTGCAGTAGAGGGCTATTTTCCTTCCTTTTTTGCCTATTGGAAAAAAGTTGAAAAACATTTAAAAACACAAAGCTACAATGATCATTAGCCAAGAAATCCTCCAACAATTTGAAAGCCGATACCGCGCAATGCTCCTCAACTCTCTTGCAGGTACCAAGCAAGCAGTATTGGTAGGGACGCGGGGTCAGAATCAAGGGGTCAATAATGTGGCCATTTTTAATTCGCTCATCCATATTGGCGCGAATCCGCCTTTGTGGGCTTTTATTTTTAGGCCCGATACCGTAAAAAGAGATACGCTTCAAAATATACTCGATACGGGTGTTTATACCATTAACCACATTGCTGTTGAGGACTACCAAAAGGCCCATCAAACATCGGCCAAATACGAGGAACATAGATCTGAGTTTGAGGCATGCGGATTTAGTCCGGCCTTTTTAAATGACTTTGAGGCGCCATTTGTAGCAGAATCGCCGATTAAAATAGCGATGAAATTCGAACAAAAAATAGACATAGCGCTGAACAATACCATTATGGTCATTGGCAGTATTCAGTTTATAGAAATAGACGAAACCTTGGTGGGCAGCGATGGCTATGTAGCCCTAGAAAAGGCGAACCTATTGAGTTGTGTAGGATTAGATGCTTATTTTAAAACAGAACGCATCAATAGGTTGAGCTATGCCCAAACCCACAGTGTACCTGAAGTAAAATAACCATGCAGGAGATAGCGATTGTTTGGCTGAAGAGAGACTTGCGATTTACCGATCATGAGCCGCTCTACTATGCCCAAAAACAAGCATTACCTGTTTTGCTATTGTATTGTTTCGAACCCTCGCTCATGCGTTACGATGATAGCGATGTACGGCATTGGCGTTTTGTGTATCAGAGTTTGCAAGAGATGAACATGAAGTTGGCAGACCTGAATGCTCAAGTGTATATTTTCCATGAAGAAGTATTGGGGGTATTTCAAGAAATAAGCAAGCATTACCGCATTCGGAAGATTTTTTCGCATCAAGAAGTAGGCAATAGAATCAGTTATGACCGAGATCTGGCCATGCAACAATTTTGTGCCAATCAGGATATTGTGTGGCAGGAATACCAACTCAATGGGGTGGTGCGCAAATTACCATCGCGCAAGCAATGGGCACAATTATGGAAGCAAAAAATGGAGGAAAGTCCTAAACTGGTTGATGAACACGATTGGCATTTATTGACTTTAGAGGATTCTTTTTATCAGGCTATAAAAGGGCCTGAGCTGGAGGAAGCGATACGTTTGCCCCATAAAAATTTTCAACCCGGAGGCGAAAGCATGGCCTGGAAATATTTGGATGGTTTCTTGAAAGAGCGATATGTCCATTACTCCAAACATATTTCGAAACCTGCACTGAGCCGCCGAAGTTGCAGCCGTCTATCTCCATACCTGAGCTATGGCAATATCAGTATGCGGATGGTCTATCAATACACCATGCAACATTATGATCAGGCGGTGCATAAAAGAGCACTCTCCAATTTTGTTTCGCGCTTGCATTGGCATTGTCATTTTATGCAAAAATTTGAAGACGAATGTCGCATGGAGTTCGAACATGTCAACGCTGCCTATGATGCACTAATAAAGCCCCGAAACCAAGAGTATATCGATGCTTGGCAAAAGGGACAAACTGGTATCCCGATAATCGATGCTTGCATGCGTTGTTTGGTAGCCACGGGCTATGTCAATTTTAGAATGCGGGCCATGCTGGTTTCCTTTTTTGTATTTAATCTGTGGCAAGATTGGCGTGACCTGCATTTTTTGGCGAGGCAATTTTTAGATTATGAGCCGGGTATTCATTATCCACAATTGCAAATGCAAGCAGGAGTAACGGGCATCAATACCATTCGTATTTATAATCCCATTAAAAATTCGGAAGAACATGACGCTGAGGGTGTTTTTATCAAAACATGGATTCCGGAATTGACTCATGTACCTGTATCCTTGCTCCACGAGCCTTGGAAAATGACCGAAATGGAACAAGGTATTTATAAAGTATTTATCGGCAAAGATTACCCTAAGCCCATTGTAGATATTGAGCGTACCCGCAAAGCAGCTAGTGATATTGTTTGGGCTTTTAGAAAGACCGCTGAAGTAAAAAAGGAAGGGAATAGAATCCTGAAGAAGCATGTGCATCCTTCTTCTAAAAGAAAATAAAATACCTGCTTTAACTAGGCTATTTGTTTGTGATATGGCGCATCTTTTGCACAAAAACAAAGTCTTTTGTCTTGCCTCAGATGATACTTAGCTACTTGAACTGTACTTCAATTCGGCCCACAAAGCGTCATTTTGTAGGCTATGTTGCATCACTTTATTATTTATTAATAGAACAAACTATTTTATCCTTCACCTTTTTTTTTAATTTTGAACAATAGAAAATAAATTTATTTGAAACATCTTTCCGTTTTTGAAAAACGTGTGCTGTTCATTGCACTAATTGTTCATCTGATTTGCGTTTGGTTTTCGGTTGGCTTTCATCATCCTGATGAACACTTTCAGTTGGTTGAATTTGCTAATTACAAATGTGGGCGCACGCCGCTCGACAAATTGCCTTGGGAGTTTCCTGCCCATATGCGGCCAGGCTTGCAACCTTTAATGGTCTATCTCTTTTTGAAGCCTTATTATTCTTTAGGTTTTACTGATCCCTATGCTTTTGCAACTTTTCTTAGGTTAATAAGTGCCTTCATGGCTATGTTTACGGCCTGGCATTTTCATAAGGCTATTGTAGGCCAGATTAAAGATGAATTTTATCAGAAGCTCCATTTTTTATTGTCTTTTTTGGGTTGGGGTTTGGTCTATTTACATGTTCGCTTTTCATCTGAAAATTGGAGTGCTATTGCCATGGCATGGGCCTTAATCATGCTGTGGAAGAACAATAAATATAGCTTTTTGCTTTTTGGATTTTTGGCAGGCTTGAGTTTTGTTTTCCGATTTCAATCCATTTTTATGATAGCTGGTGCAGGCCTATGGATGCTGTTCAGTAATAAAAATAAATGGAGAGAGATGGCAGTGGTCATCTTCGGTTTTCTAATCGCTTTTGGCATTGGTATTCTTTGTGAGTATTGGTTGTATGGCCAATGGACCTTTAGTGGATGGAATTATGTGTATCAAAATGTTGTCGAGAATAAGGCAGCCAAATTTGGTGTAGAGCCTTGGTATTGGTATTTCGAACAAATAGTGGTGCAAGGATTGGCCCCTTTTAGTGTCATCATGTTGCTATCCATTCCCCTAATGCTTGTGTATAAACCCAAGCATATTCTTACCTGGATGATGCTTTTGTTTTTGCTAGGCCATATCGTTGTAGCGCATAAAGAATTTCGATTCTTATACCCCTTGTCTTTTTTCTATCCTATTTGGGCGGTATTCACTTTGGCTTTTTTGGCCGAAAAAGTTCAGGCATTTCAGCATCAAAAATGGTTTCTAATATTGAAAAGCGTGGGCTGGAAATCTTTTTTAATAGCCAATGCGATTGCCTTGTTATTGATGATTACCAAACCAGCCAATGATATTTTGGCCTTAAATAAGGTTTTGTTAGAAAACCTAAAGAAGGAAACGATTATTCTCTATAGTTATGAGTTTAATCCCTATGCCAATGGAGATACTTTGGGCGCAACCTTCTATGCTAATCCACTAATTAAGAGTAGTTGTATCGATTCCTTTATGAAGGACACATCCTTGTTGGTTGGGAAAAATGTTTGGCTCTTTAGTGAGCATGCTTATGCTCGAGATGAATTTATGTTTCAGTACGCGGGTCCCTTTTTTGATAGTTCACGTACCCAAGTTTTATGGACTAGATTGCCCACATGGACTTACAAATTTAATTTTAATCAGTGGCTAGAGCGTAGCAATGCCTACACCATTTATCAATTATACGATAGGCCAGTTAAATAGAAATATGGCTGTTTAATTTTGGCTTCGAGTAGGGTTGATGACCTTCAGCATTTCTTCATGAATTAAGCCATTGGTTGCTAGTGTTTCTTTTTCAAAAACGGTGGTTTCGGTGCCATCAAAATTTGAAATGCGCCCTCCAGCTTCACGAACAATCAAGTATCCAGCGGCCACATCCCAAGAGTTAAGGTTGTATTCCCAAAAGCCATCAAAACGTCCACAAGCTACCCAACACAAATCGATAGCGGCAGAGCCTAGCCTACGTACAGGAAGACCTTGTAGAATCATGCGTTCAAACACCTTTATAGGATGCTCTTTGGTTTCGGGCCATTTGTAGGGAAAACCTGTTACCAAACAAGCCGTTTTGAAGTCGCTTTTTTTAGAAACATGAATGGGTTGATTATTCAAAAAAGCTCCTTTGCCCCTTTCGGCAAAGAAAAATTCATGCATCATGGGGTTGTAGACCACGCCCATTTGCATTTTACCATTGTGACGCAAACCAATACTGACGCAGCAAATAGGAATGCCGTGTGCAAAATTTACTGTTCCATCTATAGGGTCAATAATCCATTGGTATTCTGAATCCTGCATCATTTCACCTACTTCTTCGCTAATGATGCTATGTTCAGGGAAATCTCTTTTGATAATATTGATGATGGCTGTTTCGGAGTGCTTATCCACCTCTGTCACCAAGTCGTTGATTCTGTCTTTGCTTTCTATAGTAAAAACACCTTGAAAATAGGATTGGATCACCGCTCCTGCGGCTTTTGCAGCTTCGTATAAAGTTTCTTTCATCTCTAGCATCTGTAGTAAATTCTTTGATTCAACAGGTATCCTGAAAATTATAAGCTCAGTTCTTTACCCAAATAATAATCAATAACCTTTAGCTTAAAGATAAGGTCATATTTACTATTCAGCAAAGAGGCTTCTGCTTTGTAGAGATTATTTTGGGTAGAAAGGTATTCAATGGTATTGGTGAGGCCCAATTCATACCTTTTATCCGCAAAGTCAAATGCACGCTGTGCGGCTTCTTGCGAACGCTTAGCTGCATAATATTTTTGTATGGCATTGGTGGCATCGTTGTGTGCCTTGTACACATCTTGTTTGAGTTTTAGCTCAGTTTGATATTGGTTTAGTTCTTGGTTAATGATATTCAATTTGGCCTGACGAACTTGAAATTGCGTTTGCCAGCCATTGAATAGGGGAATATTTAAAGTTGCCGATATGGTTTGTCGGAAGTTATTTTCCAATTGGGTAAACATTTTTGGCGATGTGTATCGGGGAATAACATTGGGTTGCAACACATCATATTGGTTACCGCCAATATTCACAAAAGTACCGGTGGGGCTTGTGCCGTTAATGGAGAAGCCATCAAACTGCCTGTAGGTACTGGTCCAGTTACTGCCCAATTGCCCGTTGAGGCTCAATTGAGGTAAAAGTCCGCCACGAGCGGCATTCCATGAATATTTCGCTGCTTTTAATTTGAGTTCGCTACTCTTTACAGAAGGGATATTGTTAAGGGCTTCTTGAAAAATATATTCTGGATTAAGGGATTGTATCGACAAGCGTTCTTCCATGGGTAGCTCGGGTATGCTAGCCTGAAAGGGCAAGTCAAAATCAAGGTTGAGTAAAGCTTTAATGTCTAAAATAGAGGCTGTATAATCAGACAAAGCCGAAATCAATGCCGAGCTATCGCTGGCCAATTGGGCTTCAAGTTGCGCTACATTAAGCTCAGGTACGCGACCCACTTCTGCAAATTTTTGGGTTTGTTGCAATTGGGCTAAGGAAAGTGCCACTTGCTTTTCGTTTACTTTAATCTGCTCCTTAGCCATCAACACCCTCAAAAATCCGGTAGCTACATTGAGGGCCACATCATTTTTGAGTTGGTTTAAATCTTCTTTTGCCGCTTCGTAGGATAGTTTATTTCTGGCGATGGTATTTCTTTGTTGAAACCAACCAAAGACCAATACATTAGAATTAGCACCAGCACTTACAAATTCGTAACTACCTTCTACAAATTGGTTGGTAGTAGGGTCGATAGAACGGCCCTTGCTGATACCATAAGTAGGGGAGGCATTCAAAGAGGGGATTTGTGCGTATTGGCTTTGACGTAATGTCAATAAGGCTAAGCGTTGGTTTACTTCGTTTTGTTGGATAGAAATATTGTGCTTCAAAGCATAGGCAATCGCATCTTGTAAAGTCCAGTTTGTTTTGGGTGCTGTCTTGTTTTGTGCCCAAGTAGTGTGGCCGAGCAGCGCCCAAATAATAGAAAATAAAAAGGGCAATTTTTTGAAAAGAGGCATTAGATTGAAGAATTGAAGCAAGTAGAATATACAGCAAATATACAATGAGCACGAATTGCTACAGCAAAAATTGTTGAGCCAATGAGGGCTTATGGGCTGCATGCAGAAATGATTAAAAAATAATTTTAATGAGGTTTGTTTTTTTTTAATTAGAACGATTACATTTGCAACCCAATTGGCGAGGTAGCTCAGTTGGTTAGAGCACAGGATTCATAACCCTGAGGTCACGAGTTCAAATCTCGTTCTCGCTACAAAACAGTTAGCCACTTGCGATTATTCGTAAGTGGTTTTTTCTTTTGTTTCCCAATTTCTGTATCTGTTTTCTCGCATTTTTAGTAGTGCTCGATCAGATCTAAGTACTTTACAGAATACATACACATCATCAGCCAATGCATTAATGCTTGATTGATAGCAGAAGCTAATTCCTTCCCAATCTTTTGCCTGATGGGCTCTTCTAGTTCGTTACACCATTGTTGTTTTTTGCGCCCTAAATTGAATAAAAGTGCGCTTAAAATATTCTAAATAAACTTTTTATGCGACATTGAACTTTGATGTTGTACTTTCACCAAAAAATAATTTTATATGAAAAAAGGAATGAGAACCCTACTCATTATTGCTGCATTGTTTGCAGCTTCAACGGATGTTAAAGGTCAAGTTAAAGGGCAAGCCGATTTTAAGAACTCAGTAAAAGTTACCCCATTAGCTTTTCTGAAGGGTCAAATTGCAGTTGTTCATTATGAAAGGGCTGTGTACCGTAATATGACCCTTGGTATAGGTGTGGCTCCAATATTTTTCCCTCCTTTGTTGGGGGCTATCCTTTATCCAATTGATCAATTCAATAATGGCATAGCCATTGATCCTGAATTTAGATATTATGCCAAATCCGATAAAGTTATGGATGGCTTCTTTTTTGGTGCGTATTCTTCTAATCGATTTTCTTCTTGGGAGTCTTCAGGAACATTGTCTTCAGGTTTTAACACTGATCCTTTAAATCTATCCTTTAGACGGAGCATTTTTGGTTTACAAGCAGGTACACAAAAATTATTAGGTGATCATTTTTGTATCGATTTTTATGGCGGCATGGGTATGAGCTTCTCTCAATATAAAGCCTACAGTGCTATTACTAATAAATTATTGGAGGTGCAAGATGCATCGGGATTGAATTTACGCTTGAATGTATCGATTGGTTATCAATTTTAATGAGCTCATTAATCAAACAAAAAAGACTTGGTATATACCAAGTCTTTTTTTGTTTCTAGTAGAATTGCAATCAGAGCCCAAATTCAAGAATGATTCATCTTTCTACACTTCCTTTTTCGGCTGAAATGCTTTTTCATGAATGGTCGTCCATGAAGTACGCTTAAAAATAGCGCATTTTCAAATGAATGGTCATATTATTTTTGTTCACCACAATCAGGAATTGAGCTAATTTGGGTTTGCTGAATCCAGTATGG
>JAIXWS010000136.1 GCA_027491165.1 Sphingobacteriales bacterium
CTCATTGAAACCCTGCTGCGTGATGTTTATGAAGTAAAGGGTAAAACTACATTTAAGGAAGAATTTGTAACCTGTGGTGGTGTGTTACTTAAAGATATTGACCCTCAAACAATGGAAAGTCGAAATCAAAAAGGCATTTATTATGCTGGTGAAATCACCGATGTTGATGGGATTACTGGGGGCTTTAATTTTCAAAATGCCTGGACAAGTGCATGGGTAGCGGCCAAGGCAATCATTAATGTTGATTAATTATTGGCACCCATTTTTATTCAAAATATTTTAGTTTGTGATAGTTATGAATTTATTAGGCAATCTTATTTGGTTCATTTTTGGTGGACTATTTGCAGCTCTGGGTTATGCAATAGGAGGTCTTATTCTTTGCTTTACGATTGTAGGTATTCCTTTTGGATTACAGTGTTTTAAACTTGCAGCAGTTGTCTTGTTTCCTTTCGGCAAAAAGGTGGTTAACCGAGAAAGTGGTACTGGTTGCTTTGCGCTATTTGCTAATATTATTTGGTTGCTTTGTGGCGGTTTATGGACTGCTGTAAATCATTTGGTTTGGGGCATTGTATTAGCCCTTACAATAGTGGGTATTCCCTTTGCACGACAGCATTTCAAGCTTATTGAATTATCGATGATGCCTTTTGGCAAGACCATTATTTAGAGCGCTAATGTTGGTTGTTTGTTTTTCTAATTCCATTTGTAAAAATGACCAACAGAATTAGGACACGCCTTTATAGTTGGCCATTTATTGCAGCTATTCCGGGTAATATTTTGCCTTCAAAATATTCAAGCATGGCACCGCCCCCAGTAGATACGTAGCTCACTTTGTCTGCAAAGCCAAATTTATTCACCGCTGATACACTATCGCCACCGCCAACTAAGGAAAATGCACCATTAGCTGTTGCGGCTACTACCGACTCGGCTATTGTTTTTGTGCCATTTTGAAATTTTTCCATTTCAAATACGCCCATTGGGCCATTCCATAAAATTGTTTTACTACGGGTGATGACTTCTGAAAACGCGATACATGCCTCGCTTCCAATATCTAATCCCATCCATCCATCAGGTATAGCCGTATTGTTGGCTAGATCTGTATGTGCATCGGCAGCAAATTTGTCCGCAATAATACTATCGACAGGAAGGTGAATATGTACGCCTTTTGCTTTGGCTTTTTCAAGCAATTCAAGTGCTAGTTCCATTCGGTCGTCTTCACAAAGAGAACTGCCAATTTTGCCTCCTTGTGCTTTGAAAAAAGTATAAGCCATTCCGCCCCCAATAATGATGTCAGTGGCCTTATTTAATAGGTTTTCAATAATTAAAATTTTGTCTGAAACCTTTGCTCCACCAACGATTGCTGTAAAGGGCCGTTCGGCTTTGTGCAGTACTTTTTCGGCAGCCAAAACCTCCGCTTCCATCAATAAACCAAACATTCTTTTTTCTCTTGGAAAATAATGGGCTATTACTGATGTAGAGGCATGTGCACGGTGTGCTGTGCCAAATGCGTCATTGATATACACATCACCATAACTGGCTAATTGCTGTGCAAATATTTCGTTTCCTTTTTCTTCCTCTTTGTAATAACGTAAATTTTCGAGCAACAATACTTCACCCGCAGCAAGGTTTTTTGCTTTTTCTGCTGCATCATCTCCGATGCAATCTTGTGCAAATTGTACCGGTTTACCTAAAAGTTCACTCAGTTTAGTCACAATTCTTGACAAAGAAAAATCAGCTTTAGTCAGTTCGGGCTTCTTTTCCATGTCCTTTATGGGCCGACCCCAATGGCTCATCAAAACCACCGATCCGCCATCATTCAATACCTTTAAAATGGTAGGAATGGCCGCACGAATACGTGTATCATCACCAATGACATTGTTTTTAATGGGCACATTAAAGTCTACACGAATAAGCGCTTTATGACCTTGAAAGTTACTAGAGGCAAATACAGACATTATATTGATTGGATTCTTTTTGGATTTAAAATAATCGGGCGAAATTAAGGTAGATCTTGCAAAGCAAAAAAAATGTTCCCTAAGTAAACTTTAAAAAAATGTACTACAAATGTGTTGCCCAACCCAATAACAACCAACCTAAAACCACAAAGGGGGCAGGTATTTTTGTAAAATAAAGTATAGAAAAGGTAAGTCCAGCGACAATGATGGTGGCTAATTCTAAATGCATTGCTGTTTCTTGAAACAATACAATTCCTGATGCCCAAACGATACCCACAATGGCAGCATTAATGCCTTCGATTGAACGAAAAATAACTACATATTTTTTGAGATTTTGATACAAGGGAAAGAGAAAAAGCAGCAATAAAGTGCTGGGTAAAAATACGCCAAGAGTCGCTGTCAAACATCCGATAATTTGCCAAATGGGACCATAGGTACTCATAGCAATTCCGCCTACAAAAGTGCATATTGAAAATACTGGACCCGGCACCGCTTGTAGCATTCCATATCCGGTAAGCAACTGGCTTTGGTTTATCCAAGGCGTTTGGGGACGGGATACAAACTGATAGAGCATCATAGGAATAAGGGCCTGTCCTCCTCCAAAAACAATGCTCCCAAAACGATAAAAGTTTTCAAACAAGTTGAAGGCACGACGATGCTCCCAATGATTTAATCTTGCCCATTCACTCAAGATACCTGCTGTGGCAAACAATCCAAAGAAAACCCAAAGTATGTTCCAATTCACCTTGAAATGAGATGGGTTTTCACCTGGAATTCGTTTGTCACTAAAATTGCTGATAATGCCTGCAGCTATAATGATAGATGGGAATACCCATGGCGATTTGATATATACAGTGGTTATAAGGCTACCCAGCATAATGGACCAAGTAGCAATGTGTTTCACACTTTTTTGCATCATTTTGATGGCCGCATAAATGATAAAGCCAAGAGACATGGGCTTTACAAAGCTAAATAACTGTTCCTGTAATTTTTGTGCATCGAGGTATATGAGCAAAAAAGAAAACAGGGCCATTAATAAAGTAGCTGGCAATATCCAAATCAACAAAGTAAGCAAGGCTAAAGGCACGCCACCGCGCCGATAGGCAATTAGAAATACCGTTTGCGAAGAAGAAGGGCCTGGTAAGATTTGGCAAAAGGCATTGTACTCCATTAATTCTTCCTCAGTAACATCTTTACGTTTTTGTGCAAAAGTCTTTACCATCATGGCAATATGCACCTGTGGCCCACCAAATGCTGTACAGGCATACATTAATACTGCTTTAAGAAATGGTATATGACGTAAAAACATACTATCGATAAGCACCTAAATTTGGCAGAAATGTAAGGACAAAATTGTTAGGAACAAATTATTGGGCTTTTGCCCCACTAAAAATAAATACTGAGCAGCCATATAAAAATAAGCAGAAAAGCTTTTAGCTTTTCTGCAGTTGCCTTCCTATAAGGATATTTTTGGAGTCATTTGTACATCGGAAATTTTCACTAAGGCTTTTGATTGATGAAAGTCTTTTACTGGTATATTAAGGGAGAAAGAGCCTGAATTCTTAATAATATTACCTTCCGCTTTTTTCGGCAATACATTAAAAAGGAATAGTACACCAGTCTACTTTTATATTTTTTTAAAGCAATTGACCTTTTTTCAAACTTCAATTTGTACCTTGCAGTCCTAATTTACAACCACACAATTTTATGTCTAATCCAATAGTTTTAAACGCATTTTACGACGCTGGTAACAAAGCAGGCGTCCTTTTGGCTTGGGGAACAAGTTTATTGCTTACCGCAGAACTTGTTTACGTAATGTTCAAATACGTTTTTGCAAAAAATAAAGAATAATTTTCTTGAGCTCAATCGCCGACATTCGCAAAGACTATATGCAAGCCACGCTTGACGAGGCCGATTTGGGTGAAAATCCCATTGTCTTTTTCGAAAAATGGTTTGCACAAGCTGATGCAGCCATGGTGAATGAGGTAAATGCAATGACTTTGGCCACGGTTGATGATCAATCAAAGCCCCACGCCCGTATCGTACTGCTTAAAGCAATCGACGATAAGGGCTTTACTTTTTTCACCAACTACCAAAGCAATAAAGGTAAAAACCTATCTGTTAATCCTAATGCTGCTTTGGTATTCTTTTGGCCTGAATTAGAGCGACAAGTGCGTATCGAAGGCCTTATCGAAAAAGTGAGTAAAGCGGAAAGTGACACCTATTATTTAAGTCGTCCGCGCGGCAGCAGACTCGGCGCTTGGGCTTCTCCACAAAGTTCGATTATTGAAAATAGGGCTGTTTTAGAAGCCAAAGAAAAAGAATTTCTAGAGCATTTTGATGGAAAAGAAATCCATCGTCCTGAGCATTGGGGAGGCTATCGATTGAAACCTAATCGTGTAGAGTTTTGGCAAGGAAGATCAAGCCGTTTGCACGATAGGATTTGTTTTGAATTAGATACGACCAACCAATGGCAAAAATTCAGACTTGCCCCTTAGTGATTAAGCTTACCTTGTTCTTTATTAACCTATACAAGTATGAGCAAATACCTTTCTCTTCTCGACAAAGAACATCTTCAATTATTAGTTAATCATCGTCCTGGCGAAGTTAAATTGGGCGAAAAAGTAGCACTTGTTTTACCCACAGCTACCTGGGAAGAATGTTTGTTACAAAGTAATGCAGCCTTTGTCTTATTGGGTATTCCTGAAGATATAGGTGTACGCGCCAATGCTGGACTTGGTGGTGCCCATACGGCCTGGGCGAGTGCTCTTCAATCGTTACTCAATATTCAATCCACATCACAATTTACAGGTGAAGAATTATTGGTATTAGGCCATCTTGATTTTTCAGAATGGATGCAAGCATCACAAGATATGAGTGTTGAGCAATTGCGCTTTCTTGTCACTCAAATCGATAATGAGCTTTATCCTATTATTCAGAAAATTATAGCTGCTGGTAAAGTACCTATCCTTATTGGCGGGGGGCATAATAACGCTTATGGATTACTCAAAGGCGCTTCATTGGCTTATGAACAAGCTATCAATTGTATCAATTTAGACGCACATAGTGATTATAGAATTAAGGAAGGAAGGCATAGTGGTAATGGTTTTCGCTATGCAAAGTCAGAACATTTTTTAGGCCATTATGCGATGGTTGGTTTGCACCAAAATTATAACAGTGCGGCCATAATCAATGATATGCTTCAGGATGAAAGCATTCAATTCAGTTTTTTTGAAGACATTTTTATTCATCAGCAAAGTGATTTTAACGAAGCTGTTTTGCAAGCTGTAAACTTTACTGATGGGCAGCCAACAGGCATCGAGCTTGATCTAGATTGTATTCAAAATGTATTGAGTAGTGCGGC
>JAIXWS010000005.1 GCA_027491165.1 Sphingobacteriales bacterium
ATTTGGACGGACTGAATGATAGTCAGCGCCAAGCCGTACTGCACACCAAAGGTCCACTCATGATCGTAGCCGGTGCAGGAAGCGGAAAAACGAAAGTACTCACTACCCGTATCGCCCACCTTATCAATGGTGGTGTCGATTCTTTTAGGATATTAGCCCTCACCTTTACCAATAAGGCTGCGGCCGAAATGAAAGAAAGGATTGGTCACATCCTCGGTAACAGCGAAGCCCGCAATTTGTTTATCGGTACTTTTCACTCGGTATTTGCCAAAATCCTCCGCATCGAGGCCGATAAATTGGGCTATCCCAAAAACTTCACGATTTATGATACCGATGATGCCAAAAGTGTGATCAAAACCATCCTGAACGAACTCAATATTGATGATAAAACCTACAAGCCCGCCTTTGTGCTCAACCGAATTTCGGCAGCCAAAAATGGTTTGATTGGTCCAGCCGAATATCGCCAAGATCAATTCATACAACAAGAAGATGCGCGTAGTAATCGGCCCATGATGGGCGAGATTTATTTGCGCTATGCCAATCGCTGTTATAAAAATGGCGCTATGGATTTTGATGATTTGCTCTTCAAAATGCACGAATTATTGCAGCGTTTTCCCGAGGTATTATCCAAATACCAAAACAAGTTTCAGTACGTACTCATTGATGAGTATCAAGATACCAATACGGCTCAGTATCGTATCATCAAAATGCTGGGTGCGGTGCACGAAAATATTTGTGTAGTGGGTGATGATGCCCAAAGTATTTATTCTTTCCGCGGCGCTACGGTGCAAAACATTTTACAGTTTAAAGACGATTACAGCGATGTACAAGTGGTGAAGCTAGAGCAGAATTACCGCAGTACACAATCAATATTGAATGTGGCCAATAAGGTCATCGGGAATAATAAAAACCAAATCGAAAAGTCGCTCTGGACCAGCAATGGGATAGGCGAAAAGATTAAAGTGGTGCGCACCATGACGGATAATGACGAAGGCCGTTTTGTAGCCGATGCTATATCCGAGATGCGCTTGCGCTATCATTATAACAACAAAGATTTTGCGATTTTGTACCGCACCAATGCGCAGAGTCGTTCTTTTGAAGAAAGCCTGCGTAGGATGAATATCCCGTACAAAATTTATGGGGGTTTGTCTTTTTACCAACGCAAAGAGGTCAAGGATTTACTCGCTTATCTGCGCCTTATCGTCAATGAGCAAGACGAAGAAAACATTAAGCGGGTCATTAATTATCCGGTGCGTGGCATTGGCAAGTCTAGTCTGGACAGGATGTTGGTGGCGGCCAACGAAATGAATATTACTCTTTGGGAAGTGATGAACAACCCAACAGGCGTGGGATTAAAAGGCGCTTCTGCCAATGCGGTTTTGGATTTTGTGATGATGATCAAAGGCTTCCGTACTTTGTTGGATAAGGGTAATGCTTACGACCTGGCTTACGAGGTGGGCAAGCGTACCGGCATCGTCAAAGAATTGTATAATGACAAGTCTGTAGAAGGTTTGGCGCGCTACGAGAATATCCAAGAGTTGTTGAACTCGATTAAAGAATTTACCGAAACGCCCAACGAAGATGCCGAGCTCACGGATAAAGGCTTGGGTAGTTATTTGCAACAAATCACGCTGCTTACCGATACGGGCAAAGACAATGAAGAAGACCAAGATGTGGTGCGCTTGATGACCATTCATGCGGCCAAAGGTTTGGAATTCCCCTGCGTATTTTCGGTAGGGCTAGAGGAAAATTTGTTTCCGAGTACCATGAGTTTGTATGATCGCGAAGGGCTGGAAGAAGAACGTCGTTTGTTTTACGTGTCGGTAACCCGCGCCAAAGAAAGGTTGTGGATTACCTATGCCAATAGTCGCTACCGTTTTGGTAGTTTGGTGAGCAATGAGGCGAGCCGCTTTATCGAAGAGATTCCTAGTGAATTTGCCGATCTAGGCTATACTGGTACCGCAGGGAATAGCCAACAAAAACAAGCCTTCCCATCGAGGGTCAATACAAAAGACAGTTCCTTGGATAAATTGCCTTCGCTCAAACAATTGGCCGATAAACTCCAAAAAAATGCCGCCGCCAATCCGCATACGCCTTCGGCTGATTTTGCACCCGATGATGCCATGGACATGGAAGAAGGGATGAAGGTAGAACATCAGAAATTTGGTTTTGGTTTGATCAAATCCATTGAAGGGGGTAGCAATAATCGGATTGCCAATATTGACTTCGGAACGGGTCATGGAGAAAAGAAAATTATGCTCAATTATGCCAAACTAAGAATAGTACGCTAAGCGTATTTATTAATGTGAGAGATTATAGCCCCAAAAACATAATTTTTTAAAACAAGAATTGTACTTTAGCGCAAATAGTAATAATGGAATACGAAATAAAAAGCCTCGGAAAGTTTAAGTATGTAGAAGAAGGAGTGGGAGAGCCTTTGATTTTATTGCACGGTTTATTTGGTGCATTGAGCAATTTCAAAGATTTATTCGACTATTTCAAAACGACACATCGTGTAATCATACCGATGTTGCCGCTCTACGATTTATCCTTGCTTGAAACTTCTGTGTCTGGCTTACAAAAGCATGTCGCTAAATTTATTGAGGCTATGGATTTGCAGCAGTTCCATTTGTTAGGCAATTCTTTAGGAGGGCATATCGCTCTGGTTTATACCCTTAAGCACAAAGAAAAGGTACATACCCTTACCCTAACGGGCAGCTCTGGTTTGTTTGAGAATGGTATGGGTGAAACCTATCCTAAGCGTGGCGATTATGAATTTATCCGCAATAAAACCGCATTGACCTTCTACGATCCTAATGTGGCTACCAAAGAATTGGTTGATGAGGTGTATGAAATCGTGAACAACAGAATCAAGGCCCTGAAGATTATTTCATTAGCCAAATCGGCTATACGGCATAACCTAGGTGAAGAATTAAGCGAAATTACATCACCTACTTGTTTGGTATGGGGTAAAAATGATACCATTACACCCCCAATGGTAGCGCATGAGTTCAATAAACTCCTCAGCAATTCCGAATTGCATTGGATTGATAAATGCGGCCATGCTCCTATGATGGAAGTGCCTGAAGCCTTCAATGCCATTTTGGGTAAATTTTTGAGTGAACATCCCTTGCCTGCATAAGTCGATCTTTGTTTCAGAAGCCTAGGATGAATGTGTATGTGCCTTCAACAGCGATACTTTTATTTTGGGGGCTTGAGGCCAGACCTTATGGTAGCGCCTTAAAACCTTTTTGTTCTCGATTAGATTAAACCCTACACACCATGTTACTGCATCAACTTATAGCACCTGATGTGCCTATCGCAGAACCAAGCGAGGATAGGGATGCTGTTCAATCGCTTTTTTTTGCTTCCCAATTGCAGCAGATACCCATTGTGTCTCAGTCGCAATATATGGGGCTTTTAGCAGCTAAAGATTTGTTGCTATTGCCCGAATCAAGCAAGCTAGATCCTCATTTATATGAAGATTTTCGTCCGGCCATCTCCATTAATGCGCATCCTTTTGAGGCCATGCGCATCATGCATTTGCATCAATTGAGCATTTTGCCTGTGATCAATGAGGAAAATGAATACGCAGGCTGCTTGAGCCAAGAACGCTTGATGCAATATTTAATTGAGAGCATTAATATCGATGTGTTGGGCGGTATCATTGTTTTAGAGATGGAGCCTCGCAATTATAGCTTGGCACAGATTGCCCGTATTTGCGAAAACGAGCAAGTCATCATTTTGGGCCTACAAGCCAAAACCAATCCAAACAGCAGTAAATTAGAAGTCACCATCAAAACTAATAGCACTGATCTTTCTGCTGTGGTGCAAGCTTTTGAACGCTATGACTATAGCGTTGTGGATACCTTTGGCGATACCAAAATTGAAAATGACACTTCTGATCGCTATCGATTGTTGATGAATTACATCAACATGTAAAGAGCTCATAAACCCATATTCGGGCTGCTTTTGCTAAGCTGCTGGGGCTGAAAAATATACTGATTATAAGCTAGCCATCTCCCATCCCTTTTCTTGGCACAAGGCTAAGGTACGCGGAAGGGCATATTGCATTCTTTCCCAGGCTTTGCTGCTATCATGAAAAACAACAATAGAGCCAGGTTCAATGTTTCGCTCAATATTTTCCCAACATTTTTGAGGACTAATTTGGGTATCAAAATCGCCCGACAATACATCCCACATAACAATCTCAAATCCCATTTTCCTTATTTCTTTGGCCTGTCTGCCCCGGATACGTCCATAGGGTGGGCGAAATAAATGGGAATCGATATGCTCTTGGGCCTCCTTAATATTGTCTATATATTTTTGGCTGCTCATTTTCCATCCATTGGGGTGGCTATGGGTATGGTTGCCTATTTTGTGTCCTTCCTGTATGATTTGTTCATAGATATTGGGCAAAGCCAATACGTTTTGGCCAATACAGAAAAATGTAGCTTTGGCATTATATTTTTGGAGCTCGGCCAACGCAAATGGTGTTGCACTCGTATGGGGGCCATCATCAAAAGTAAGATAGATCTTGTCTTTCGAGGCTCGCTTCCAGCTGAGCTTTTGTGGATATAGCTTTTTGAGGATGCGCGGCGCTTTTACGAAGTACATGAATTATTTTTTAGGAGCAAGGTGCACAAAAGTCAGGTCGGATTGACGCATCCAGCCACTTCTATTGTCGGGTAAAGTTACCCAAAAACCATTGCCTTCTTGCTTGGTTACCGATACAGTTGTGGCCTCGGGCACCGTGCTTCGGGATGTTGAAAGCTTCAGGGTAGCATTGGGGTTGTTGACTACTGCCAAATGGCAATGGGTTTTATGATAGGCGGCCGTATAAGCTAGAAATAATGTGATGAATATGGTTATTGGTAGCAAAACAAAAACTTGAGGTGGTATCGGACGGAAGTTTTTTTGTACAATCTTATAAAGAATTAGGAAGGATAAAGTAAGAAACAGTATCAAACTCCAAACAGCCCATGTGTTGGCCCAATGGCTAGCTGTTAGTGCATGCCACCAGCGTACAAAGAAGATCTCTTTAATTGGCTTTAGGGCATTGGGTATGCGGCTTTTGGCTAGAAGATTATTTTCTTGTGCTTCTGTGTATTGGGGTTTGAAGAATAGTGCTCGTTCATATTGAAGTACGGCATCCGATACTTGATTTTTTCGGTAGTAAGCATTGCCTAGGTTATAATAAATGGTGGCATTGCTTGCTTGCTGTTGTAATAAAATTTGGTAATAAAAGATGGCAGAATCGTATTGCTTTTGTTGGTAAAATTCGTTTGCTTTTTTCCATTGTTTAGCCATATCATTTTCCCCAGCCATGGCTTTCATGCTGAACAATAGAATTGATAAATAGAGCAATACTTGTTTCATTATTTTTTTAAATTTTCTTCCAGTTCTCCAATTAATTGCACCGTGTTGTTATAGGTATTGGTCATTTGTTGTGCAGCGCCACTAGGGGCATACAAGGCCATGGCACAATCTTCTATAATCGTATTGATTGTAGCTAATTGCAGCTCAGAAATATCTTTGTGGGCCAAGGATTCCATCGCTGTTTCTTTAGATAATTGCGCAAGTGGGATATTTAATTTGTCCGACAAGTACAACCAAATGGCTTTGGATATTTCTTCATAAAAAGGCACCGTTTCTTTTTTGTCGAGGAAAATCTTTGCCGTTTTGAGTCTTTTTAAAGCAATCTTGTTGGCATATTTATACTTAAACATACCCAGGTTATTGCTTTCGTTTTCTTTCTGTTTTCTACGCCAAGTGAATAGCAGGATGCCCATAATCGATAGGGCATACAAAGACCAGTAGGTTTTTGAATACAGCAGTATACCGCTATCTTGACTTTTTGAAAAAGCTTGGGTATTGATCTTGTTGAGTTCAGCAATGAGTTTATTGCCCGCTATTTCTTTTTTTAGCTGAGTGCCTTGTGTAACATGCAGTGTAAATGGGCTACTGTAGAGGGTAGTATAGCTGCCTTTTGCGGGATCGTAATAAGAGAAGGGAATGGCGGGTATTTCGTAGTCGCCTGCCATGCTGGGGCTAATGGTATAGGTACATATTTTATGCCCGCTTATCGTGGTGCTGCGCCCAGTAATGGTATCACTAATGATGGGGTCAAAGGCATCAAGGCCATTGGGTAAATTTAATTGGGGTGCTGCAATTAATTTGATGTTGCCAATGCCCGAAATGTCTATACTTAAATTGGCTGCATCATCAGTGCTGAGGGTAGTTTTATCGATCGTGGCTTTGATCTTAAAGTTGCTACCCACTGCACCTCCAAAGTCGACAGGTTGGTCTTTGATGGGTAATGGTGTAACCGTAATTTTTACAGGAGCGCTTTTTAGTTTAAACTGTACATTTTTTCCATAAGGATTAGCTCTGTCGGCTATTTGGGCCACCCCATTTGCCTCTGCAGCATCTAAGATTAAGTTGCCGCTTTGTTGCGGGAAAAGGGCTGATTTTTTGAGCGTGAATGTTTGGTATTGTACACCATCTAGTGTTTCATATTGGGGTTTTTGGTCTTTGGGTAATTCAAAATCTTGGGTCCAAAATCCATTAAGCGAGGGCAGTTTAGATAATTGTGCTTGCATATTGACCCGCGCATACATTTTGTAGGTTGCGGTAATTTGCTCGCCCACATGCACCTTTGTTTTGTCTACCGAAACCCTGATAAATACATTTTTACCCAATTCTTTTTCGCTGACTAGGGGTAAATTTTGGGCAGGGCCCATGCTTTGCTGCATTTGCTGTTGCATCTGTTGTTGCATTTGCTGCATCTGTTGTCGCATAGCCGCAAAAGGGTCTCCACCACCACCATTTCCGCCAAAAAAAGGATCGTCGAAGGGGTCAAAACCGCCAAATGGATCGGCGGATTGTTGTTGTTGGCGTTGTTGTGCAAGGCTGCCTTTGACAACTTTTATTTTTAAAGCATTACTCTGATACACTCTGCCATTGCCATCCTTGGCGCCAATGGGTGCAATGGTCAATTCTCCCATTTGTGTTGCCTGCAAAACATAACTCAGTGTTATGCTAGAGCTGCGCACTTGTTGGTTGCCATTAAAAGAAAGATTAGTGCTTTGCGATTGGTAGGGGCCAGCCAATACCCTAAATCCTGAAAAGTTGGGGTTTTGTATTCCTTGAAGACCTTCAATATTTTCTAGCGTAAAATCAACTTGAACACGATCTTCTAGGCCAATGGTTGTCGCACTGGCTTGTGCCGAAAAAACAACGTTTTGGGCAAAGGAAATCTTTTGTACAAAAAGAAATAAGAAACAGAAAATTCGTATTGGTTTCATAGCCGCATTTGCCATCAGTAATGAGCCCTAATGGCTCGCAAAAATAGTTTTCGGAACGGCTTTGCACCTTGCGTTTTGGGTTAAAAATCCGTTAAAACAACTAGGTGGAATTAGCCTCCAATCAAGCTCTTGTTCACTTGTTTGGTCTTGAATTTGGATGCCGGGGGAAGGCTATTGCCTGCATGGGGTAGCCTTTTGTTTCGGTATTGGTAATGGGTACTGTCTGCTGCTGAAATGGAAAAATCTTTTTTGTAAATCAGTTCATCTACTTGGTATTGTTCTTCCTTTATTAATCGGCCGCTCAGCTCATCATAAAAGCGCCAACTGCCGTGTTTGACACTTCCTCTTTCGGTAGCTACCGTTACCCATTTTTCATCACCCGTAATGGGGTCTACGATATTAAGGGTGTCTACGGCCACAGAAGG
>JAIXWS010000089.1 GCA_027491165.1 Sphingobacteriales bacterium
AGATTTTAGAAGGAACTTAAAAATCAAAAGAAAAAATTTACTGCTTAAAGCCTATTTTTGCCCAAAATTATTTTTATACCAACAATGGAATTACAACAACTCCAACAAATGGCCACCCAAGTGCGCCGGGATATCGTAAGAATGGTGCACGGTGTGCAAAGTGGTCACCCAGGTGGTTCTCTAGGTTGTACAGATTATTTAGTTGCCCTATACTTCGAAGTAATGAAGCACCATCCTACTAACTTCGATATGAACGGCACTAATCAAGATATTTTCTTCTTGTCCAATGGTCATATTTCTCCTGTTTTTTATAGCGTATTGGCTCGTTCAGGCTACTTTCCAGTTGCTGAATTGGCTACATTCCGTAAGCTCAATACACGCTTACAAGGTCATCCTACCACGCACGAGCATCTTCCAGGTGTGCGCATCGCTAGTGGTTCATTAGGTCAGGGTTTGAGCGTAGCGTCTGGAGCAGCTTTGGGTAAAAAAATGAACAAAGAAACAGATACCCTCGTTTACGCCTTATTAGGTGATGGAGAATTGGAAGAAGGGCAAAATTGGGAAGCGGCTATGTTTGCTGCTCATCACAAATTGGATAACCTTATTGCTACAATTGATGTGAATGGACAACAAATTGATGGTGCTACAAAGGATGTTATGAATATTGCTCCACTTCGCGAAAAATTTGAAGCTTTTGGCTGGGATGTTTTGGATATGCAAGGCAATGATATGCAAGGAGTGCTTGAAGGCTTAACCACTGCACGATCCATGTGTGGTAAAGGTAAGCCCGTATGCATCCTCATGGAAACGGCTATGGGTAAAGGTGTTGACTTTATGGAAGGTACGCACGAATGGCACGGTATTGCGCCAAACGACGCACAGCTTGAAGCCGCATTAAGTCAATTAAATTCGGGTTTAGAAGATTATTAAGGATAGCCTCGCATTATGTTCAAAAGAAGAACGCCACAATAATTATTGTGGCGTTCTTCTTTTAGGCAAGTATTTTTTTATACTGTAGTTTTTGGAGTTTTTGCTTTCGGAGATACCGTACCCGCTGGGCATTGGGTCATTTGCGCTTCTCTAGTAATGGTTTTATAACTACTGGGTAATGTACCTGAAACGCAGGTGTATAGTTCTGAACTGCTATCGTATGCCTTTACAATTAATACTGGGTACATATTGCCTTTAACACTAACCAACGAACCTGTCCTGAATTTTTGTGCCATATCTTTTCCTTTGAGCGGTGAAGGTACGCTTTAATAATCGTAAGCCTTAAAATATTAGCAGAGTCCAATTGCTGCTTTTTTAGGGTAAGCCGATAAAAAATAAAAAGGCGTCATTTTTTCAACTAATTTTGTAGGCTTATAAAGCCGCAAATTTGATTTCTCCAGCCTCGATACAAGAAGTAATGAACCGCGCCGACATCGTTGAGGTGGTGGAGCAGTTCGTGCGCCTCAAAAAGCGGGGGGCAAACTACATTGCCAATTGTCCTTTTCATAACGAAAAGTCACCTTCGTTTTCAGTATCAGCAAGCAAAGGCATTTTCAAATGTTTTGGTTGTGGCAAAGGGGGTAATGCGGTAACATTTGTACAAGAACACGAAAAAACAACATACCCAGAAGCGATTCGCTGGCTGGCCGAGTTTTATAAAATACCGCTCGAAGAAACCAAAGCTTCAGAAGAGCAGATTCAAAACCAGCAAGTCGAAGAAAGCCTTCGCTTGTTCAATGAATTTGCAGCCTCCTATTTTACAGACACCTTATTGCATAGCGAAGAAGGTCAAACTATTGGTCTTTCTTACTTTAAAGAGCGTGGTTTTAGGGGCGAAACCATTGAGAAATTTAGATTAGGATATTGCCCAGAGGATGGAACCTCCTTTTACAAAGAAGCTTTGTCAAAAGGCTATACGACCGAGCTGATGGAAAAATCAGGCTTAGTAAAAAATGGAAATGGTCGCTGGTATGACACCTATCGTGGTCGGGTGATTTTCCCGATTCAAAATATGACGGGCAGGGTATTGGGTTTTGGTGCACGTATCCTCAAAACAAATGACAAAGCCCCCAAATACATTAACTCGCCCGAGAATGAATTGTATGTCAAGAGTCGCGTACTCTATGGCTTATACCAATCACGGCAGGCAATGGGCAAGGTGGATGAATGTTACCTGGTAGAAGGGTATACCGATGTTATTTCATTACATCAAGGTGGGGTAGAAAATGTTGTATCCAGTAGTGGTACATCTCTTACAGAAGATCAATTACGTATTGTTGGTCGCACCACCAAAAACCTAACCATTCTATACGATGGTGATGGCGCTGGGATCAAGGCCGCTATGCGTGGAATGGACATGGCCTTGTCTCAAAGTTTTAATGTAAAATTAGCCTTGCTGCCTGAAGGGCAAGATCCTGATAGTTATATCCAAAGCGTCGGTGCGAGTGGCTTTAACGACTACATCAAAGAACACAAAAGAGATATTATCGGCTTCCGTATGGAGGTGGGGATGAAGGAGACTGAAAATGATCCTGTAAAAAAATCGAAACTGGTGAATGAAATAGCCGAAAGCATTTCCCGCATCAATAAAGCAGAAGATTTTGCCCTACAAGATTATTATATCAAAGAGGCTTCGCAACTCTTAAAAGTGGATGAAAATGGCTTGGTAAATTTAGTGAACAAATTTATCAGAGATCGAATAGATACCGATCGAAGACCAATACCACAATTAAGCCTAGAAGAAGAGCATGCCATTATTGCTACTGATCAACAAATTGCCGAGGCCAATAAGACAGCCCAAGATGAAAGCCAAGAATGGCAATTAATTCGGGTATTGATGACTCATGGCGACAAATTAGTTGAGGGTTATGAAAATGCAGCACAATTGATTTATGAGCGCATAGACCCTGAGATGATTGAATCAAAGGAAGTTTTGACTTTTTTCAAAAATTATTTTGATTATGTAACAGAGCATAAAGCCTTGCCTTCGCTCCATTATTTTACCCATCACCCCAACGAGCAAATACAAATTCGCAGTGCTACTTTATTGCAAAACAAAAACGAGGTAAGCCACAATTGGTTAGAAATATATGGCATCGGTACGCTTAATGGTGGCGATAATTACCTGCAAGATATTGAGAGCTCCATTGGTTATTTCGAACTGAAAAAAGTAAAAATTATGCAGATTGAATTGCGTAATGAATTGAGTAAAACCAAGGACGAAACTAAGATGCTAGAGCTGATGCAACAGTTTATCTCACTTAAAAAAACCGAACAAGAAATATTACAACGTCCGGGTACAGTAATCGTGAACGCTGCTTCGCGTTAGTTTGTTCCCATCACAAGAAACCATCCAATATATTATCCCTCATTCTTTCATAGCTTTGGTTTTTATTCCTTAAAAAATTATCAATGAAACATTTATTGTTCCCCTTCGTTCTGGCCACATTTTTATTGTCTAGCAGCTCTTGTCAACAAAATGGCCATGTTGTTGCTGAGGAAATTAATGATACTGTAGAAGCTGCAGTGATGCGCCCAAGCCTCGAGCCAATCAACTTAATTCCTGTTGTAGGTTCTCCCGAATTTGAACAGGCCGAATTAAGTCTGCGTAATGCCAGTGCTATCAGTATAGGTAAAGATTCCACTCGAGTTTCTTTTACTTTCGATGTTAAAAATTACAACCTCAAAAATCAAACTTCCGATGCAGCAGGTAAAAGATGTAATAACTCCGATAAAGGGCAGCATATTCATTTTATTCTTGACAATAAGCCCTACAACGCTTTGTACGAGCCAAAGCACGAAGTAAGCTTGCCCAAAAATTCTGAACATTATTTGATGTGCTTTTTAGCGCGCTCCTACCACGAAAGTATTAAGACAAAAGGTGCAGCTTTTGTATATCATTTTAAAATTGATGAGAATGGCAAATTGGTAAAACTAGAGGAGCCCAAATCACCTATGTTGTTTTATAGCCGTCCCAAAGGTGATTATTTAGGAGCGGATTCTAGCAATCTGTTGTTTGACTTCTATGTGTGGAATGCCACGCTGGGTGCTGATTATAAAGTGAAGGCGCAAATCAAGAATGAAAGTAATGGCCAAAGCAAAGACCTCACAATCGACAATTGGCAAGCCCTGTTTATTGAGCATTTAGGTACGGGTAAATCGAGCATCAGTATTAGCCTTGTCGATAAAGAAGGTAAGGCTGTTGATGGTCCTATGACCAATGCTACTCGCTATTTTCAAGTGGCAGCACAAGAACCTTTGCAATAATATTTTTTATATAATTTTCTTACAGAATTATGTCTGATTCTACAAAACATTTGGGTATCGAAACCCTTTGTATCCATGGTGGTCATAGTGCCGATGCACATCGAGCACACCTTACACCTTTGTATGCTTCAAGTACCTATACTTTTGATAGTGTAGAACAGGGGGTGGATATTTTTTTAGGTAAAGAACCCGGCTATATTTATGGTCGTTTTGGTAACCCAACCATTACCGAGGTAGAGCGTAAAATTGCATTGCTAGAAGCTTTTGGCCTTAAGGATGCGAATGGCGAAGCGCTACAACTCTATGCTATTTTGCACGCTTCAGGGATGGCTGCCATCACCACTATGTTGCTCAGCAATCTTAAAGCTGGTGATAAAATCATTACCCATCCTTCATTATATGGAGGTACTCAGGAGATGATAGATAAGGTATTACCAGGCTTGGGTATCGCTACGGTTATTGTTGATATGCATAATGAAGAGGAATTGCGTACAATCATCTCATCTGATGATAGTATCAAAATGATGTACCTCGAAACGCCTGCCAATCCTACCCTTCAATGTATTGACCTCAAAAGATTAAGTGCCATTGCTCAAGAACATCATTTAGTGGTATGTGTCGATAATACTTTTTGTACCCCCTTATTGCAACAACCTTTTGCCTATGATGTAGATTTTGTAATCCACTCAACGACCAAATTTCTTAACGGGCATGGTACAGCCATTGGCGGTATTTTGTTGGGTAGAGATGCCGGCCGAATGAACTCGGATGTCAAAAAAATGCATCGCTTATTGGGTGCCAACAGCAATGCATTTGACGCTTTTTTGCTTACGAATGGATTAAGGACTTTGTCTTTGCGGATGGAACGCCATTGTGCTAATGCGATGAAAGTGGCTCAATTTTTAAATAGTCATCCAAAGATTCAAACAGTGAATTATCCAGGCTTAGTCACGCACCCGCATCACCATATTGCCAAAGCCCAAATGAAAGATTTTGGTAGCTTGATGAGTATAGAATTGAAGGGTGGATTTGATGCTGCTGCTTCCTTTATGAATAAATTAAAAGTCTGTACTAATGCGGTTTCATTGGGTACTTGCGATACTTTGGTATCGCATCCTGCATCTACTACGCATGTGGGTGTCAGTCCTGAGCTTCGCCGATCTTCGGGTATTAGCGATGGTTTAATCCGTATGAGTATTGGACTTGAAACAGCAGCTGATATTATTGCCGATTTGGAACAAGCGCTTTCTTAATGATTAATGTTGAATGATAAATGTTGAATGCTGTACGAAAGTGCAGCATTTTTTTGTTGCCTTAGCTTTTGCTCCTCTTCAATTTTATTGCTATTTATATCCTGCCAATGAGTGGGTGTTTTTCAATATAAGCAGCAGCTGCCCATTCTTGTTCTTGGGAAGGAGGAATTTTAAGACCCTAATTGGAGTAATGAGTATTGATCCTTCCTTTTTCAGGATGACAAATAGTGCTCTGGTAATTTTTTTGTTATTATTTCAGCTGCAGTTCAGACGAGAGATAACCTTTTGCCGATAAATCCATCAGGCATTGTTGGTAATGTTGGGCAGCAATAAGATTAGCTGAGCGCTCATAAGGATTTGTTTCATAACCCAAGACTTGTTGGAGGCGGGCATAATTTTTAGATTCTTTGTCCGACTTTATCTCGATATAATGCACAAATTCGTGAATGATTGTAAGGGCAAGTGTTTCGACACTTTTGTGGTTTTTGATATAGATGCGAATCAGTTTTTTATCGATAAGATAGCAGCCGTATTTTTTCCGGTGGGGGTGGTAGGATATCTGCACATTTGGTTGATCATGTTTGTCTCCTATATGCAGTATGCACCAATCTACTATTGCCTGCACCAATTTTGGCTTACTGATTTTTGATTTGAATGTGTGGTTGCTTACTGGTACTGTAATGGCTGGCAAGGGGCTTTGGTGTACATCTTTACTACGGAAAATAAAAACCACTCCCCCTAACAAAATACTGAGGAGGACCAAGAGGATGATATAGAATTCTGCGTTAAACAATTGTTTGATTGATGCAGCACAAAGTTGCTGTAAAAAGATGGATTGGTGAAATGAAATTGTGCCTTTTGATGGCCTATTATTTTGAGGCAATCAAAAAAAGGTCCAATCTTCTTTCGGAGATTGGACCTATTGATATGTTTAGTAAAAAACCTTTGAGGGGCTTTTATCTTTTTGATTTAAAATAACCACCTCTTTCAGAAGCGCCACCGCCATCACTTTTGCGTTTAAAGTCGGGCTTTTCGCTAAAACGACGACCACCTTGCTCACGGTCGCTATTGCTGCGTCCGCCACCGCTAAAGCCACGGCCTTCGCTGCTGCCACCACTACGGCCACCGCCACTGCGGCCACCATAAGAGGATGAACCATTAGCGCCTCCGCGGTATCCGCCACCACCACCAGAAGGGCGACCACCGCCGCCACCACGGCTTTGCTCAGCATCTTCTACGCGCACCTTGCGGCTTTGGTATTTTTTGCTGCTCAATGAGGTCTGGATAAAGTCGGCTGCTTCGGCGCGTACGTTGAAAAAACTACTCATGTCACGAACGGTTACGCGCTCAATCATGTTCTTTTCTACGTCGGTACTTTCGTGTATGAAGTTGATGAGTTTCTCCGTATTCAATCCGTCTTTTTCACCCAAATTGATAAAGAAACGTTTCCATCCCACACCTGCAGATGCTGGTCCACGCTCGCCACGAGGGCCTGCTGCTGCACCAAATCCTGCATTCAGGTCGCTACTTTCACTATAGTTTTCCATAGTGTCTTTTAGTTGCAACCATATTAAGCGACGAATCAATTCATCTTTCCCAATCTCATCAAAACGTTCGTGAATAATCGTTTGGTAGGTTTCGGCAAAATCTGCTTTGGGTTCGATAGTAGCAATTTGGTCTAAGAAGAAGAACAATTTTTTGCGTACCACATCACCACCATCTGGAATGTCTGATTTGTTGAATTTTTGTTTTACAATACGCTCAATGTTACGGATGTTAGAAATTTCGCGCGGAGTAACAATCGACATACAAATACCCGATTTTCCGGCACGAGCTGTACGACCGCTTCGGTGGGTATACACCTCGGGGTCATCGGGTAATTCATAGTTGATTACGTGGGTAATATCGTTTACGTCAATACCACGAGCAGCAACGTCAGTAGCCACAATGGCTTGCAATTGCTTGCTTTTGAAACGGTCCATTACTTTGCTACGCATTTTTTGGTCCATATCGCCATGCAAAGGGCTCACATGATAGCCTTGTTTCATGAGCTTTTCAGCTATTTCTTGGCAATCATTTTTGGTACGCGTAAAGATGATACCATAAATACCTGGTGCAAAATCCAATAGACGCTGTAAGGTTTCGAAACGATTGTGGTGATTGGTTACATAGTATTGGTGATCGATATTTTCGTTGGTAGAGTTAGCCACTGTTACCGAAAGTTCTTGCCACTCTTTCATAAAGCGTTTGGCAATGCCCCGCACTTCATTACTCATTGTAGCCGAGAACAACCACGTATGCTCTCGCGCTGGAGTTGTTTTTAAGATGACATCGATGTCTTCGCGGAAACCCATGTTTAACATTTCATCGGCCTCATCCAGCACAACAAATTTTACTTCATCGAGGTTTAGGGCTTTGCGCTCCAATAAATCCATCAATCGACCAGGAGTAGCCACAATCACTTGTGGCTTGGATTTGATTTCGCGGATTTGGCCCATAATAGGCACACCACCGTACACCGCAACAGATTGGAATCCGTCGATGTATTGTCCGTATTTGGCAAATTCGTTTTGAATTTGCATACATAGTTCGCGCGTAGGGCTTAAAACTAATGCTTGTACATGCTTTACGCTTGTATCGATGTAGTGCAATAGTGGAAGTCCAAAAGCTGCTGTTTTACCGGTGCCTGTTTGAGCCAGGCCAATGATATCAGAAGGTTGAGATAAAAGTATTGGAATTACTTTTTGTTGGATTGGAGTGGGTGTTTCGAAACCCATATCCGTTACTGCACGTGTCAGTTCTTCCCTCATTGGGAAGTCAGAGAATAAATTCATTATATTAAGAACTTGTAATTTAGGCCGCGAAGGTACGATTTTTAATCTTCTTAAAAGTTAAATAATCGAAAGAGCTATGTGGACCATTTGTTTTTAACCAAAAAGGCGAACCCAATCGGCTCGCCTTTTTAACTAAATTTCAATAGAAGTTTATCCTAAATACAACATCTCGTGATAAGTAGGTAATGGCCAATTACTATTATCTACTAACAATTCAAGTTTGTCTGCAGCATAACGAATGTTGTCAAATAAAGATTTGATGTTGTTGCAATACATTTCGGCTCGTTTGTGCATGCTCGGCTCATTATTGGCCACTTTGCGTGCTGCAATCATGGCTTCTACGTTTTCACTCATTGCTTGCATATGCCCGCCAATTACATTGATCATATTTAATTGCGCTTTGTAACCACCAGCATCAACACCTATTTCTTTCAAATTTTTTACATTTTCAATCAATAGGTTTTGATATTTCACCGCTGCGGGTAAAATATGGTTAGTAGCAATATTGCCTAAAATACGGGCTTCGATTTGTACTTTTTTCACGTAATCTTCAAGCATAATTTCGTGGCGCGCTTCCAATTCTACTTCACTATAAATGCCGTTTTCGATGAATAGCTTTTTGGCTTGCGGGGTTACTAATGCTGCCAAAGCTTCAGGTGTAGTTTTGAAATTATTTAAGCCACGTTTCTTAGCTTCTGCAGCCCATTCATCGCTATAATTATCACCTTCGAAACGGATTTTTTTAGACTCAGCAATGTAGTTGCGCAATACGTGCATAATGGCAATTTCTTTCTTTTCACCTTTTTCGATTAAAGCGTCTACATCTTTTTTGAATTGCTTCAAGGTTTCAGCCATCATTGTGTTTAACACGGTCATTGGCGAAGCACAGTTGGCCGAAGAGCCCACTGCACGGAATTCAAATTTGTTACCGGTAAAGGCAAATGGGCTCGTGCGGTTGCGGTCGGTATTGTCCATTAATACCTCTGGCAAATGCTTATGAATATCGAGTTTTAATAATTGTTCATCTTGTTCTGTAAAGGTATCGCCTACGCGGGTTTCTACTTCGTTCAATACTTCAGAAAGGTATTTACCTAAGTATACCGAAATAATTGCTGGTGGCGCTTCGTTGGCACCCAAGCGATGATCATTACTTGCAGAGGCAATTACCGCACGGAGCAAATCCGCATTATCATGTACGGCTTTAATGGTATTGACAAAGAAAGTCAAGAACATTAAATTAGTACGGGGTGTTTTACCAGGAGCTAAAAGATTGACACCCGTATCTGTTGCAAGGCTCCAGTTATTGTGTTTACCGCTACCATTGACACCTGCAAAAGGTTTTTCATGCAACAATACACGCAGTTTATGACGTTTCGCTACTTTGGCCATAATGTCCATCAATAGGGTATTATGGTCAACAGCAATGTTTACTTCTTCAAATATGGGTGCACATTCAAATTGACTAGGCGCTACTTCATTGTGGCGGGTGCGCAATGGAATACCTAATTTATAGGCTTCTTGCTCGTAATCTTGCATGAACGCAAAAACACGGTCGGGTATAGAACCAAAATAATGGTCTTCTAATTGTTGCCCTTTGGCGGGTGCATGGCCTACTAAGGTGCGGCCACACATCATCAAATCGGGGCGAGCATTGGCAATCGCTTCGTCTACAAGGAAGTATTCTTGTTCCCAGCCCAAGGTAACGTTTACCTTCTGAACATTTTTGTCAAAATAATGACACACATCCACTGCGGCCTTGTCGAGTGCGGTTACCGACTTAATTAAGGGCGCTTTGTAATCTAAAGATTCCCCATTATATGCGATGAAAATAGTAGGGATGCACAATGTTTTTCCATATCCCGATTCCATAATGAATGCGGGTGAAGAAGGGTCCCAAGCGGTATAGCCACGAGCCTCAAAAGTAGCGCGGATACCACCGTTAGGGAAGCTCGAAGCATCTGGTTCTTGTTGGATTAATGTATCGCCATCAAACAACTCGATAGCGGTTCCGTCGCTTTTAATGGTAAAAAAGGAGTCGTGTTTTTCAGCAGTAGTGCCTGTTAATGGCTGAAACCAGTGTGTGTAATGGGTTACACCACGGTCTTCTGCCCAAGCCTTCATGCCACTGGCTACCTGGTCGGCCACACGACGCTCTACACGAGTACCATTTTTACGCGAATTCATAAGGCTTTTATACGCCTCATCGCTAAGGTATTCGCGCATAATGCGCTCTGTAAATACGTTGCTGTTAAAAATGGCAGTGATTCTTTTGCCATTATAGTGATTGATTTTCTTTTCATCATCACCTTTTAATACTTGCTCTAGAGCTGCTTGGCGTAAGTGCGACATAAATATTATTTTTTGCAAAACTAAAATAATATTCTCCTTTACCTAAAAATTTTTATGATTTTTCTAAAAAATAAAACATTATTTCAAAATAAATATTTTACGGCGAGGCTATCGAAAGCGCAAAATCATTGAAAATAAAGCTATTTAGTATTAAGGGCTGGATTGGATTCAATAATTGAAGATTAATTGTTATGTTGAAGAAATCATCATTTTCTTGCCATTCTATAATGGGTAGGTGCTCAATAAATGCTACACCGCGCCTGCCTTGGTATTTATAGGCTGCCTCTTTGGCTGTCCAAGCAAGGGTGATTTTTTCAGGCTTATTGTCGCAAAATAATTGCTCTGAAGGGGATAGAAATTTACTTTGTATGCCTAGGATGCTTTTTTGCCAACATTGAATATCAATGCCAACACTGGACTCTGTACTCACTACACAAGCTACAAAGGGAAAGGAATGCGAAATAGAAAAATGAAATTCTTGATGGGCTAATTGGGGTTTGTCGTATTCGTCCTTGATAATAGCATGAACAGGGAAATCTTTATTGAGTTGTTGCAATAAAAATCTCCCTGCCAAAAATTCAATTCGGCGCTTTGGATGGCTAATATGCTTTCCAGAAATACTCAATTGCCTTTCAAAAAAATCTTCTGCTTCGCTGATATGCCAAATGGCTGCTATGCTGTGCAAGTTGGGGTTCCATTCTTTGAATAAAGGCATAATTCGAATATCTTTTAAAAGCAACGACTTATGCCAACCACATAACGCAAATTAAAATATTGAGGATTAGCGAATGGAGGTCGATTAAGGAATAAAGGCATATCAAATCGAATGGTGAGTGGTTTTGCCTTGTCAAAAACACCCCATTTTCGAATAGTGAAAGCAGCGCCAACACCCGCATCTATGCGTAGATCACTGACCATATTGGTGGGCCGAGCATTCCAATAAGTGGCAATGCTATCATATCGACTCAGCTGCATTAGACCCGCATCAGCAAATACATAGGTTGATGCACTGAGCCAGTTGCGTGTGCATTTCGGTCGTAATTTGATATAATTGCCAAAGTCTAATTCTGCATTAATTGCCGCGCCACTTTGGCCCTTATAGGCAATCAGCACCGCTCCATTTCTTTGGTCAGCCATAAAGTAACCAGCATATCCACGAAGGTTGAGGCCACCGCCATATTGGAAATGATTGGTGTTGTAGCGAGAGATATCACTAGTCCATTCGCTGGGTACAAGCCCAACACTACGTGTATATTTATTATCCATCATTTCTTCTGGACTAGCACCTGCCGCAAAAAGGGCAGACTCGAAAGGGACATTATTACCCACCCCATAGCGAGCAAAAAAGCGTGTGCGTAAATCAAATTTGCCGAAACGATTGGTATTAATCGCTTCCACTTGTGCATAAGCGTAATTAAATGCTGCAGGATTATTGCCGGTCAAGAATGGCGCGCGCAATGTGAATTTATAACGCCCATTGCCATTAAAATAATTATAGTTGTGCGTCCATGCTGCATTCAATGAGCTATTAGGCAGGGCTTTTCTGCTGCTCCACTCATTAGCGAATAACAAATAGTCACGGTCGAAAGATAGTGGTCGCCACATTGTTTGGGCATACAAATCAAAAGTATTGCTTTTGTTTTGTTGCCAAGTAAACCCGCCGCGATGCATCCAAAGACCGTCTAGGAAACGAGAATTTATAAATAACTGAAGCTTAGGATTAGCAAGTGATACAGGGCTTGCATAATTGATGGAATAGTTGAAAGGGGCATATTGTTCGTACCTGCCTTGATTAGCAGATGCAAGGTACTTATCGACTTGTCCAGCCTGTGTATTCCACCAAAAGCTAGCCTCAACTTTATGCAATGTATTCATGTAATTTCCTTCAAAATGCATGCCGGCTTTGAGGCCATCTACTGCATTCCACCATAGGTCGGGGCGCACATAAAGTCTATAGTGTTTTCTATCCCAAGAGCCATTGACGCCCCCGTCAAATTTTGTTTTGATGGCTTTGAAACTGATGGGCATTCCTTTGGTTTTGTAATTGTCTATCATATTGATATCCACCAAACGGTTTGAGGTATCAATTTCTACGTGGCGAATACCCGATGGAACAGCAACTTTAGCTATGTAAGTAGGATGTAATTTTTCCCAGCCATACCACTTAGGTAATACGGTTGCAGCAGTGCTTTTGGCAAACCAAGTATTGGGAATCGTATAGTCATATTGTTTGCCATCTTTGGCTGTTACAGTAAAGTCGATAGGCATTTGCATTGCGCCTTTACGTTTGAACAAAATAGAAAAACTATCGGTGCCCGATACTTTAGTGATACGGTTTACCGAGTAGTTAATGGTTTTAGTGGTTTCAAACCATTGGTCGAAAAACCAGTTTAAATCAACGTGGGTGAAGTTGATAATCGATGCTTTGAAATCTTCAAAGTAAGGATGTCCGATTTTCCACTGGTTAAAGTAATTTTTCATCGCTGCGCTAAACAAAGAATCGCCTAATGTGTATTCTAAATTGTATAGCATTGAAGCGGTTTTGTAGTACACCAATCGGTATCCGCCACCATGTCCTAATGCACCATTAAAATCATCGGAATGTGTATTCAGTTGCACTTCTTCTTGGTTGAGTGCATCAGAGTGATAAGCATTAAAAACAGATTTGTCTACTACTCGAGAAGGTTCTGCAAATCGGTTGCGCCATTTGGATTTGCCCTTAGCTGCAGGAATGATTTTACCATCAATTCGACCTAATCCCCAAGCTGTTAAAAACTGGGTAAAACCCTCGTCCATTGCAGCTCGGTAGGTTTCATTACTACCAATCATTCCGTAAAACCAATTGTGCCCAATTTCGTGTACCAGCAAACCATTGTAACTTGGAGCACGGCCACCATCGAGGGTCAACATGGGATATTCCATGCCGTCATTGGCATCAGCAGCAATCATTTTCGGATAGGCATACATACCGATGTCTTCCGAAAAAGTTTGGATGATTTTGGCTACATATTCGCCACTGGTTTGCCAGCCCGAAGCATGCGGTTCTTGTACCAAACCTACACATTCTATCCCATTCCAATAAGCTGTACTGATGCGATAGGAGGGGTCGGCAGTAAAAGCGAAATCGTGTACATTATCGGCGTGAAATTTCCAGATTTTGCGTTCCCCTTTTACATAAGGGATTATGGTTGAAGGTGCTTCGTTCCATGGCTTTTTGGCAAAGTTTTTAACATCTAATTTTTCTCTCAATGCAGAGGGTAAGACTTCTTCACGATTTTGAATAGCACCTGTAGCTTCTACGATATAGTTACTCGGAAAGTTGAGGGAAACATCATAGCTACCAAAGTCGGCATAGAATTCTTTATTAAGATGTTGGTAAGTGTCCCATCCAAATTTACGGTCGTACACACATATTTTTGGAAACCACTGCACTCCATTATAGTGCATAAAGCCCCAGGCATCATACATCTGCATGCGGCGGCGTGTAGCTCCTCGGTCGTAATGGGTAGTGAATTTTATATCAAAACTTGTTTTGGATCCTGGCAATAATGGCTTATTGAGATACACTTTCATTATCGTGTTATCCAATTCCACTTTCAATGCTTGGTCATTGCTAGCAATCGTTTCCACAATGATGCCCTTGCCCTCGGCTTCTTTCTTACCCAGTTGTTCTTTAATTTTATTATTAGATTCTAATTGATGTAGATGTGATCCTTTAATAAAGGCATTTTGAAACAAGTGAAAATAAACAAAATGCAAGGTGTCGGGCGAATTGTTCCAGTATTCAAGACTTTGGCTGGCATCAATTCGGTGGTCCATTTCATCCATTGAGGCATTAATGGTATAATGTACGTCTTGTTGCCAATAAGCTGCATCGGGTTTGCGATTTTGCCAATAGTATTTGTTATTGCTGTTGCGAAAACTATTGTCATTTAATGGTTGGGCTTGGGCAATAGTTGCCACCGATAGTAGAAAGACCGTAAAGAATCGATACATAAAATTTTCTTAAAATGTGGTGTGAAAGTACAAAAAAGGTGGCAGAGCTGAAAACCTAAGTCTAAAACTAAACATAAAAATTCCTTACTTTTGCAGCCAATTTCTAATTAGTTATCTTTTAATACCAAAAAATAATAACATGAGTAAAGTAAAAGTTGCCATTAATGGATTTGGCCGTATCGGTCGTTTGGCTTATCGTCAAATCTTTAATATGGAAGGTATCGATGTAGTTGCTATCAACGATTTGACACAGCCAAAAGTATTAGCCCATTTGTTGAAATATGATACGGCGCAAGGTCGTTTTAACGCTGAAGTTAGCCACGGCGAAAATTCTATTACGGTCAATGGTGGCGACATTAAAATTTATGCACAAAGAGATCCTTCTCAAATTCCTTGGGGTGCTCATGATGTAGATGTGGTATTAGAATGTACGGGCTTCTTTACGGATGCTGAAACTGCTGCAGCGCATATCACTGCTGGAGCTAAACGTGTGGTTATTTCTGCTCCTGCAACCGGTGATTTGAAAACAGTTGTGTTCAATGTAAACCACGCTATCCTTGATGGTACTGAAAAGGTTATTAGCTGTGCTTCTTGCACGACAAACTGCCTAGCTCCAATGGCAAAAGTATTAAACGATAATTATGAAATTAAAGTAGGTCAAATGACAACGGTTCATGCCTACACCAACGATCAAAATACCTTAGATGCTCCTCATGCAAAAGGCGACCTACGCCGTGCACGTGCTGCTGCCGAAAATATTACACCCAACTCTACCGGTGCTGCCAAAGCAATTGGTCTTGTATTGCCTGAACTTAAAGGCAAATTGGATGGTGGCGCACAACGTGTACCCACCGTTACGGGTTCACTCACAGAATTGACCGTGGTATTGGGTAAGAAAACTACAGCTGAAGAAATCAATGCTGCCATGAAAGCTGCTGCTAATGATTCTTTTGGATATAACGAAGACGAGATTGTATCAAGCGATATCATTGGTATTACTTATGGTTCTTTGTTTGATGCTACCCAAACCAAAGTAGTAACTGTTGGAGACCACCAATTGGTGAAAACGGTTAGCTGGTATGATAATGAAATGAGTTATGTTTCTCAACTTGTTCGTACTGTAAAATACTTTGCTGGAATTATCAAATAGTCTTCTATTTAGCTTTATACAGATCCCGCTTCACATTTTTGGAGCGGGATTTTTTTGCCTACAGTATAGGTTTGTTAGCCTTAGTAACGCAACGACTACAAAGGTTAAAAATCACAATGACGAACAATTGTGGATTATTGACCAAATAGACTAACGAGTACTTTTCAATATCATCTTAAACCCCCAAACGGTAAACCTATAAATGCTAGGATTTGTGCAACTTGTCATCCTAACTAAAAGCTTGTGCAATAGTTTCTTTATTCATCATTCGATGAATATTTTATCCTTAATTTTGACAGCGAATTGACTTTTTTACAGACAGTCATCTACGGATAAGCTAGTGTACACATACAGACAGACAATTTAATATGATAGAAAAAACAATAATTAGAAATATCAGTATCATTAATGAGGGTCAAATATTTCTTGCAGACATACTCATTGATCGTGGCGTCATTCAAAAAATCGGAGAATTGAACGATGACCCCAATGCACGAATAATTGACGGAACGGGCAAGTATTTATTCCCAGGGATTATTGATGGACAAGTTCATTTTCGGGAGCCCGGCCTAACCCACAAGGGTGATATGTATACAGAAAGTAAAGCAGCTATTGCAGGTGGTGTGACTTCATTTATTGATATGCCCAATACCTTTCCAAATGTATTGACCATGGACATCCTACATGAAAAATATCAAATAGCTTCAGAAAAATCACTAGCCAATTTCGGCTTTTTCTTGGGTGTCAATGGAGATAATTTAGATGAAGTAATTAAAACAGATACCTCTAAGCTTTTGGGTGTTTCTGATGATGGCCTTTATTTTACAAAAAAAGGGAATCTGCTTGCTGACAATCCAGAAACAATGGAAAAGTTGTTTTCAAATTGCAAGTCCATCATTGCCATTCACTCTGAGAAAGAGCAAATCGTAGAAGAAAACGAGCAGCTTTACAGAGAAAAATATGGAGATAATGTACCTGTAGCATTTCATCCTATCATAAGAAGTGAACAAGCTTGTTATGAAGCCACCCAAAGAGCAATTGATATAGCCAATAAGCATAAGGCACGCCTTCACATTCTGCATTTGACAACAGAAGTGGAAACGCATTTATTTAGAAATGATATTCCTCTACGAGAAAAAAATATAACTACTGAAGTTTCGGTTCATCATTTGTGGTTTTCGGATAAAGACTATGATCGTTTAGGAACTTTAATAAAATGGAATCCTGCTATCAAAACAGAACAAGACAAAAGAGGTCTATTGAAGGCCTTATTGGATGATAGAATAGACATCGTGACTACAGATCATGCACCGCATACTTTAGAAGAAAAACAAAAGCCTTACTTTCAGTCGATGTCTGGCGCCCCTATTGTTCAACATTCGTTAAATATTATGCTTGAGTTTTATAAACAAGGCTTGATATCATTAGAGAAGATTGCGGAAAAAATGTGTCATAATCCCGCAATACTGTACCATATTGAAAAAAGGGGATTCATTCGAGAAGGATATTATGCCGATCTCTCCATTGTTGATTTGAATGCAAATTGGACCGTTCATAAGGACAATATTTTATCCAAATGTGCTTGGTCGCCATTAGAAGGAACAACTTTTCAAACAAAAGTGACCCACACCTTTGTAAATGGAAATTTGGTTTTTGATCAGGGGCATTTTAACGAAACAACAAAAGGACAAGCATTAATGCGCTCAAAATAAAATGTACATGGCATGTCACTGTTTCAAAATCGAAAATTACTGATAGCAACAAAGCATCAAAAAGAAAGAGTTATAGCACCTATTCTGGAAAGAGCCTTAGGTGTTATTTGTTTTGTCGATGAAACATATGATACAGATGTTCTGGGTACTTTTACTGGAGAAATTGAACGAGAACATGACCCCATAACAACTGTTAGGGAAAAGTGCCTTCAGGCGATGAAAAAAAACAACTGTGATTTAGCTGTTGCTAGTGAAGGTACTTTTGGTCCACATCCTTCTCTATATTTTATGCATGCAGATGACGAGTTTTTAATTTTTATCGATTCGAAAAATAATATTGAGGTAATAGTAAGAGAATTAAGCACTGAGACTAATTTTAATGGCAAACACATCCAAAGTGAGGACGAACTATTGGCATTTTCCCAACAAATTGGATTTCCTTCGCATGGCATAATTCTGCGCAGCGATAAACACGAAAATACAAATGTGTATAAAGGGATAACCGATGTTGAAACACTAAAGGACTTATTTAACCAACTTTATTTAAAGAGTCAATCGGCTTATGTGGAAACTGATATGCGAGCCATGTATAATCCGACAAGAATGAGCGTTATTGAGCAAGCAACGCTGAAATTGGCAGCAAAAATTAATCTCTGTTGTCCTGAATGCCAGATGCCTGGTTTTGGTGTAACAGAAGTTAGAGAAGGTCTTGAATGCAGTGTATGTGATTTCCCAACTCGTTCAACACTGAGTTATATTTACGTTTGTCAACGTTGTCAGTTTACTAAGCAGGAATTATATCCTCACAATAAAACGAAAGAGGATCCCATGTATTGCGACTATTGTAATCCCTAAATTTTCTGTTCAAATCATCAAGAGCGTTAAAAGCTTAACATCTGTTTTACTTAGCTTTCAAGCCTCCCTATTTTTTAGTACTCAGCAACATTGAAATCATTAGCTAGTCTCAACACTAGCTTGGATGATTATTTCATCTTCACTACTTTTACGTTCGATGTTTCGGTCTGTATTTTTCATTGGTTTATTCTTGCTGCTCGGCAGTTTGATAAGCCATGCACAGTCGGTACAACTATCGCTTTGGCGCATTGATTCTCTCAATAGCGCTCCTGCTCTCACCTTGCCGAATAAATACAATAAGGAACAAGACCTCGTTCAAGAAGTTCAAAACATCCTACCTAATTTACAAGCACAAGGCTATCTTTCGGCCTCAATAGATAGTATAGCCATTTCTGAAAATCAATATTTGGTTTTTTACTTTCAGGGGCCACAATATCGATGGGCAAAACTCTCACTCGATTCTCTATCCCGAGCTTTGCTCATCGCTACGAATAGTAGCATACAAGAATTGGTCAATAAACCGTTAAATCCCAAAGCAATTGCCCGACTTTGCGAAAAATTATTGCAGCACTGCGAAGAGAATGGATTTCCTTTTGCAAGGCTTTGGCTGGATAATGTTCGAGACCTAGGGCCCGACAGAATGGAAGCAATACTGAAAGTCGACCTTGCCGAAAGACGGGTTATCGATTCCCTAATTATCAATGGTGATTGCAGTATTTCAAGTGCCTTTATACATCGGTATGTAGATATTGCTAAAGGCTCTGTTTATGACGAAAAGAAATTAAAAGCTATTAGCCAGCGCATTAGAGAATTGCCTTTTTTGCAAGAAGAATATCCTTGGACCATTCAATTTAGGCCTGGTGATACCCGGCTCAATCTTCATTTAAAAGAGAAAAAAGCCAATCAACTGAATGCTATACTAGGCTTGATGCCCAATAATTTGCAAGCCAATCAATTATTAATCACCGCCGATGTGCAATTGGCTTTGCAAAATTTTCTCGGACAGGGAGAATCGATCAGTGCTAGCTTTCAAAATCTGCAAGTAAAATCGCCCCGAATTAAGACGGATGTGGTGATTCCTTACCTTTTGAAATCGCCCATTGGTACCGAACTGCACTTTGATTTTTTCAGTAATAATCTTCAATTCAGAAAGATAAGTTTGCAAACAGGCTTTCGATACCAAGTTTCGACCACCGATTTATTAAGACTTTATTATCAATTGCTTGGTACGCGGATTTTAGAAATAGATACTGCTGGTATTTTGGCCACAAGGCAATTGCCCGCCAATATTGATGCAGGGTCAAGTGGTGTTGGTTTGGAATGGCAAAGCCAACATACCGACTATCGATTAAATCCCCGAAAAGGTTGGCAGGTAAGGCTAGGGCTTACGGCCTTTCAAAGAAAAATAATGGAGAACACTACTATTAGCGGCCTGAGTGATGGATCGGGTTTCCGATATCAATCACTCTATGATACACTTAATAAAAGAGCCTACCAATATCATCTTTCAGCTGATGCCGCGGGATATATTCCACTAAGTAAAAATCTTTGTATCAAGCTCGCTTATTCAGGAGCCTACATTGCAGCGTCTCGGGTTTTTCAAAATGAATTATTCCAAATAGGAGGTTTTAAAATGCTTCGTGGTTTTGATGAACAAAGCATTTTTGCGAATCAATACCATATAGCCTTGGTAGAATTACGCTTGCGTTTTAGTCAGAATTCTTTTGCTTATTTATTTAGCGATAATGGTTGGGTAGAAACGAAATTCAATAATTATAATCGCGCTGCTTGGCATAACGGCTTTGGCTTAGGGACTACCCTTGAAACCAAAACAGGCCTGTTTTCCATTGCTCTGGCATTTGGTCGAAGTGAGCAAATACCCTTGAGGTTCAGAGAGTCTAAAATTTCATTTGGTTATATTGCCTTATTTTAATCAAAAAAGATATTTTGGCAGACGACTATTCTATTAACTTTGTCGCTAGATATGCGTTTGTCCGTCTTTTACAGCCTTTTATTGTGTGCCTTGTTTCTGTTCCCAATTTTTACAGAAGCCAATATAAATTTAGAAGCTTATGAAGTGCGCATTGATTCTATTGCTTTGCGAGAACACAATAAAATGGATTTTGATAGCACTTTTCAACAGTTGATGTTCCCAACAAAAAAGAAGCTCATTAGTCAAGTAATACAGCAACGCATCATTGAAAATCAGTCACTAGAATTTTATTTATTATTGGCTTTGTGTGCCCTGTTGGGTGCTATTAAATCGATTCATCCCAAATATTTTAGTGATGTCTGGCGGGGGTTTTTCAATCCAACTCTTGGTAGTCGTCAATTAAAAGACCTCATCCAATCGGCCACTTTCCCCAATCTATTATTGAACCTTTTTTCTTCTATTGTTTTGGGTTTGTATGTTTATTACCTCATTTCTCTGCATATTGATTGGCGTTTTGCAAGTCTGCCTTCTGCGCTCATGTTGGGCTTGTTGATTTTAGGTGCTGTATTGTTACATGGAGGTAAATATATTTTTGTACAGCTAGGTGCTTGGGTTTTTGGGAAAGGACCGATTGGCGAACAGTATAATTTCAATGTGTTTTTAGTCAATAAAATTATAGGCATTTCGCTTCTGCCCTTCATTATTTGTTTTGCTTTTTTACAGGCAAAATGGCATAGCATTTTGATGATTTGTTCCTTGCTTCTGTTGGGTCTACTTTATTTAAATCGATACTTAAGATCTTGGAATATTTTTGCCCCCTTCTTCCAAAATAGTCGTTTGCATTTTTTTATGTACCTTTGCGCCTTCGAGATATTGCCTATGGCAGTGCTGTTGAAGTTTGTATGGATGATTTTATAAAATAAAGGACAAGACTGGAGACGCAGCTTCTACTACTCACCCAATAATAATAATACCTCATAGTCCTAATAATAAAGATGGCAAAAGTAGTTGTTGCACCAAAAGTAAAAACAGAAAAAGCGTCGAAGCCAAAAGCAGTAAAACCCAAAGTGGCTAGAGATGTTGTTGTGTTGACAGAAAAGAAAACTAAATCAACAAAGGCCTCGAAAGCATCTTCAGAAGCTACTATAGGTTTATTGAAGCCCAAAAAGGAAGCAATAAAAAAAGCCGAACCACTTAAAGAGGTGCATAGTGTATTGGTTACTTTACCTAAACCTGAAACAGAAAAATCTCCATATTTCGAGATTGCCAAAAAGTATAATATTCTTGTAGAATTTTTCCCTTTTGTAAAAGTAGAAGGTATATCTGGTAGGGATTTTAAAAAGCAAAAATTAGATATCGTAGAGCATACCGCTATTATTTTTACTAGCCGAAATGCTGTCGAGCACTTTTTCAGAATCTGTGAAGAAAATAAAACAAAGGTTTCGCAAGAGATGAAATACTTCTGTATTTCGGAAGCGGTGGCTTTGTACCTTCAAAAATATATTTTGTATCGCAAGCGTAAGGTTTTTTATAGCGCTGATGGGACAACCGATGGTCTCTTAGAAGTTATCGCCAAACACAAACACCAAGAGCGTTACATTCTGCCTACAGCAGATAATGGCAAATCAGATATTCATGTATTCTTAAGCAAAAATAAAATACCTTTTTCCGAAGCAACCTTATATCGCACTGTTAGTAATGATATTACGGTGTTGATGAAAAAGAAATACGATTTGCTTTTATTTTTTAGCTCTTTAAGTATTCAAACCTTATTTGATTATTTTCCAAAATTCAAGCAAGGCGATACCATTATTGGTGCATTTGGTCCTGCCACCGCAAAGGCTATTTTAGAAGCCAATTTGCGTCTTGATATGAATGCACCGATGCCTGGAGCACCTTCTATGGCTGCTGCAGTAGATGTTTTCTTAGAAGAAAATAAAAAGAAAAGAAAGAAATAAAGTTCTAGTAAATAGTTAAAGCCCGAAGTTCAAAAGCTTTGGGCTTTTTTTTGTGTAAGTGTGGCACTGTGCACATCGATTTAATTATAAAGGGCGATGCCAGATAAATCCTATCCTACTTGCTCAAAAAAAATGCTGCACTAAGTGTGCAGCATTTGTCTTTATTCCTTTTTGATTATTTTTTGCCTTTGGCGGCTTGTTGTTTTTGTATTTCGGCGATTTTTTCAGCCCATTTTGAATTGGTCACTGGCTTGCTTTTATTAGCTTGTATTTCAGCATGAACTTTCTTTTCGTCTATAAAGAACTTCTGAATAATAAATTGCTGTAAAATACTCAGCATGTTGCTGACAAAGTAATAAAAGGTAAGTGCAGCAGCCATTTTATTGAAGAAGCCCATTAAAAATATCGGGAAGATATAGGGCATCCATTTCATCATCGGGTTATTAGGGTCTTGCGGTGTATTATTACGGTTATATACGGCTAGGAAAAGGCTTGATGCTGTCATCAGCAATGTAAACAAGCTGATGTGATTGCCGTACACTGACGATAATCCCCAAATATTGGCTGTCCAACTATAAATACTATCGTAGGTAGAAAGATCTTTTGACCACAGGAACGAGGCCTGTCGCAGGGGTAATGCTGTGGGGATAAAGTAGTATAGTGATAGTAAGATGGGTAATTGAAACAACATGGGTAAGCACCCGCCTAATGGATTTACGCCAGCAGTTTTATAGAGTTTCATTTGCTCCAAACTAAACTTTTGTTTGTCATCACCACATTGTTCTCTTAACTGGTCTAATTCAGGTTTGAGTACCCTCATTTTGGCTGTCGAAAGAAAAGACTTGTACGTAAAAAATGAAAGGGCTAAACGTATGATGATGGTCATTAAAATGAGCACTAAAGCAAGATTGCCCACGGTGCTACTAAGGAAAGTGAAGAGCGGTAAAAGCGCCCATTTGTTGATGTATTTTACAAATGTAAAAAGACCATAACCATAGGGGACCATGTCTTCGAGTCCTACATTGAAGCTTTTTAGGGTTTGGTAATCGTTTGGTCCGATATACCATTTAAAGTTATAGGCTTGCTCTGCACCTGCTTTTACCGGTAAATCGAAAGCGAAAGTGCTTTTAGAAACAATGTCTTTTTCGCTAAGCTTGGTATTGGATTTGATGTTTACTTTGCTAAAAGCATCCTCAGCAATTAACGCGGTACTGAAGTACAGTTGACGATATCCCAACCAAGAAACTGATTTTTCTAGCTCTTCGTTTTTCTCTTCGTTTACAGTAAAGTAATCATCTTCATTGTCTTTATATCGATAATAAATTTGGGTAGCCAAGCGCTCATTATGCACATCTTTCTCCGTGCTTAGGCCCTTCATATCCCAGCTGAGTGGTATGGTAGTAGCGGGCATTCCGCTTAGTCGCACATTGTATTGCAAGAGGTAGCCATCGGCAGGTAGCGAATAAGTAACTACTACTTTTTTGCCTTCACCCAAATCGGCCACTAGTTCTATTGATTGGCCCCCATTGGCTTCGCTTTTTGTTGGCGTAAAATATAAATCTGCTGTGGCCAATGCACCCTTATTGGCAGGCAAAATCATATTCATGCTATTAGCAGCACCTTTAAACAAATAAAGAGGAGCTTGATAATAGGTTTTGTACTCTTTTAATTGTGCTGCACTAGGGTAGGCGCCCTTTGTGTTAATGGTTACTGCAAGTTTGCTGTTTTCTAAAATCAATTCTTGTGCAGTACCATTGAATGCTGCTGGTAAAAGTTTGCGTGCAGAGTCATTGATGGCTTGGGTTGCAGAATCTAAAGTTGATGCCGCTGCAATTTTTGATGTATCTATTATAGGTTTGGGATGTAGCTTAGCATATGCTATTGAATCCGCAGTTTTTTGAGCGTGGTATTTATTTTGTTCGTAATTGCTATAGGTAAAATAACCTATTAAGATGGCTACTAAAAGCCCGAAGCCGATCGCTGAATTTTTATCCATTGCTTAATTAAAGTGTCAATTGAGCAGCGAAGGTAAGGATTGTGTTGCGGACTTGGCATCTTGTTCTATTTTTTTCAGCAAGTCCTTAAATCAAGCAAAAGTTGTGCTTTAATGCTAAATTGCCATCCTATGTATCAAATAAGAAATGCAGTCAAAGCAGATTGCCCTGCAATGATGGATTTAATAAGGGAATTAGCCATTTTTGAAAAAGCGCCAGAGCAAGTTACTGTTTCCTTATCCCATTTTGAAGAAAGTGGTTTTGGTGAACAGCCGGTTTGGTGGGCATTTGTGGCCGAAACGGACGGCGTCATTGTGGCTATGGCGCTCTATTATATTCGTTATAGTACTTGGAAAGGTCAAAGGATGTATCTAGAAGATATCATCGTTTCAGAAGCTTATCGAGGACAAGGTGTAGGTGCTGCGCTGATGGAAGCTTTAATTGCCGAAGCAAAAGCAAAACATTTCAATGGGATGATATGGCAGGTTTTGGATTGGAACGAAGCCGCAATACAATTTTATAAAAAGTATCAAGCACATTTTGACCCAGAATGGATCAATGTTAGTTTAGATTTTTAATATTGTGTACGCCAATAGCCAAGATTGGAGGGGCATTTATAGGTTTTGAGTTGGATAGAAAGCCAAAATTGCAACATCAGATATTGGTCTAAAGTATTATTGGCTCCTCTTTGTTTATTAGCCTGTCCAATTGGATTTTGTGGATTAACAAGTAGAGAAGGATCTTGGATGAAATAGGCCGCATTGAGGGCAGAGGGGTCTGGGGCAAATTTGTCAGAACCAATATAAGTAGTACTCACGTCATCAAGGTAATCTGTAAAAGTGAGTCGATGCACAGTTTCTAATCCCATGTTAACGCCGGGAGCCAACCACCATTTTACGCCAGCGCCAATAGGTACGCACATCGAGATACTATTATATTTTCTGTCTGCATATTGTGCAAAATTTTGGCCTTCGGTTCCTAATGGTCTCAAAAAGTATTTTTCTCCTTTGTAAGTGGTGTAGGGGTTATAATAAAAAGCGCCAATACCGATGCTGAGGTAGGGAGTCCAGCCATTCTCTTCATTACCTGTTTCGTACCTAAAAAAATTAAATTCGGTTTGAAGTGTGGCTTCAAAGATGTCGCTTCGGAAATTTAGGTTGCGCATTTTTTGGTAGGCGTTACTATTGTATTTGTCATCATAGCCTACCTGGGTGTAGTTTGCCGCAGCGCGTATAGAGATATAATGGTTGAAATTATAACGCGTTAAAACACCAAAATTGCTCCGTATATGCTTGAATCCATAATTGTCATTTAAGTCACCAAAGTATTGGGTTGCACCTACCGAAGCGCCAAACTCAGTCCATTTGAAAAAGCTTTGAGCTTGTGTTTTGCTGATAGAGCAAATAAAAATCAGGAAAGTAAAAAGATGTTTTGAAAACATAGTGTAAATCTAAGAAAAAAAATAGCACAATTTATAGCTGAGTTTAATTCGCTTTTTCAGGTTTTACTTTGAAAGTAAAAAAGCGTTGCACTAAATAGCTAAAAACAGCTAGAATAATAATAGTTAAAGTTTGAGAGGGTGTTGGGTAAATGTGCAATACATTGATAAAGAACTTGAGCATCCAATAGTTTAAAACAAAGTTGAGCGCAACAAGAGAGATATATCTAAATAATTGAATCCGCCCTTTTAAATTCGATTCTTGAAATACAATGTATTTTGAAAATAAGAAACCTAAAGGTATGGTTACAGCAGATGCAATAATTAAAGAAGCATAAGGGCCGGCGATGGGGCCATTATTGGGAACAGGAACATCTTTTTTGTGCAATAGAATATTAAAACTAAACCAATAGATAAAAATATTGAGCAGCTGGTTAGAACCGCCACAGGCTAGGTATCTAAACGTTTGTTGATCTATCCATCGAGCAAATGGAGGATGAAAAAAATCAATAATTTGAAGTAGGATTTTTCTTATTTTAAACACTACAATATTTTTGGAAAAGGCAGTTGCAAATGTAATAGCAAATTTTTACAGAAAAGATTATTCAGGAAAATGAAAAAAAAATTTGGAGAAATAAAATTCTTATCTACTTTTGCAATCCCGAAAACAAAGGGTAAGTTCTTTCAAACGCTTTAATAATAAGCCACTTTAGCTCAGATGGTAGAGCAACTGATTTGTAATCAGTAGGTCGCTGGTTCGATTCCGGCAAGTGGCTCTGTAAATTTTTAAGAAAAGAAAATTGGTTTATCCTATCTTCGCAATCTTAACTGTTTATATAACCGGGTAGGTGGCCGAGTGGTTAAAGGCGGCAGACTGTAAATCTGCTCACTCACGTGTACGTAGGTTCGAACCCTACCCTGCCCACAGGTTTATGCTCGAATTTGGACTTTGTATTTACAAAGTCCAAATTTTAGCGTTAAAAAGGTTTTTTACAAGCGGGAGTAGCTCAGTTGGTAGAGCGACAGCCTTCCAAGCTGTAGGTCGCGGGTTCGAGCCTCGTCTCCCGCTCTATACAAAAGCTGTTGTAGCTCAGCGGTAGAGCACTTCCTTGGTAAGGAAGAGGTCGGCAGTTCAATCCTGCTCAACAGCTCGAAAGAGTAGGAATTGCAATAGTGGGATGGAGCATCCCGTTGTATAACGGGAAGGTCGGCAGTTCAATCCTGCTCAACAGCTCGAAAAACAATTGGAAATTTGCACCTTATGCGTTAAATTTTCAATAACATATTACAAACAAGTTGTCAGATTTTTTTAGTCCGATAATTATTAATACATTTGCGCTCGTTTCGGCAAAAAAGTGTTTTCTTTTTTTGTTGAACTCAATGCAAAATTAGAAAACAACAATTGTAAACAACTTCTTAAAAAAAAGAATAAAATGGCAAAAGAGACCTTTAACAGGGAGAAACCCCACGTAAACATTGGTACAATTGGTCACGTAGACCATGGTAAAACAACTTTGACTGCTGCTATTACATCGGTGCTTGCATCTAAAGGTATGGCTGCGAAAAAAGGCTATGATGAAATTGATGGTGCGCCAGAAGAAAGAGAGCGTGGTATCACAATTAATACTGCACACGTTGAATACGAAACAGTTAATCGTCACTATGCACACGTTGACTGTCCAGGTCACGCCGACTACGTAAAAAATATGATTACGGGTGCTGCCCAAATGGATGGCGCTATCCTTGTAGTTGCTGCTACTGATGGACCAATGCCTCAAACAAGAGAGCATATCCTTCTTGCTAAACAAGTAGGTGTACCTCGTATTGTAGTGTTCATGAACAAAGTTGATCTTGTTGATGATGCTGAAATCCTTGAGCTTGTAGAAATGGAAGTTCGTGATTTGTTGACCAAAAACGGATTTGATGGTGATAACACACCAATCATCCAAGGTTCTGCACTTTCTGGTTTGAATGGTGAAGACGCTGGTATCAAACAAATCGAAGACTTGATGTCTGCTGTTGATGAGTACATTCCATTACCTCCACGTGCTGTTGATCAACCATTCTTGATGTCTGTAGAGGACGTATTTACGATCACTGGTCGTGGTACAGTTGCTACCGGTCGTATCGAGCGCGGTGTGATTAAAGTTGGTGAGAACGTTGAAATCGTTGGTTTTAACGAAGATCCATTGACTTCAACTTGTACAGGTGTTGAGATGTTCAAAAAATTATTGGATCGTGGTGAGGCTGGTGATAATGCTGGTATCTTGCTTCGCGGTATCGAGAAAAAAGATATCCGTCGTGGTATGGTTATTTGCGCTCCAAAATCAATCACTCCTCATACAGAATTTAAAGGTGAAGTTTACGTACTTTCAAAAGATGAAGGTGGTCGTCATACTCCATTCTTTAACAAATACCGTCCTCAATTCTACTTCCGTACTACAGACGTTACTGGCGAATGTATGTTACCAGAAGGTGTTGAAATGGTAATGCCTGGTGATAACGTTAACTTGCACGTAGTATTGATCGCTCCAATCGCGATGGATAAAGGTCTTAAATTCGCGATTCGTGAAGGTGGACGTACGGTAGGTGCTGGTCAAGTTACTGAAATCATCAAGTAATTTTTGATTATCATTTTGTAAGAATACATTGTAATTAGCTAATTAGCCTTTGCTAATTAGCTAATTACTTTACCATATACACGGGCATGGTGCAACGGTAGCATACGGGTCTCCAAAACCTTTGATCTGGGTTCGAATCCTAGTGCCCGTGCAAACAGTTTTTATTGAGCTTTTTTGTAGCTTTACAAAACAAATATATTTTTTATGAGCAAATTTGGTAGCTATATTCAAGAGGCCTACGACGAGTTAATACATAAAGTAACCTGGCCAACAGCTGATGAATTGCAGCAAACTACAGTTATAGTATTAGTGGCTTTAGCCATTGTTACTTTAGTCATGTTGGGTATGAATGTTGCTTCGGAGAAAGTAATTACCCTAATATATAACCTATTGGGCAACTAAATAATATCTTTCAGATGAGTGAAGAAATAGTTATTAATCAGGACACCAAATGGTACGTATTGCGCGTAGTAAGTGGTAAAGAAAAAAAACTGAAAGAGTATATTGATAAAGAAATCAAAATCAATAACTGGTCAAAATCTGTTCATCAGGTACTTTGCCCAGTTGAAAAAATATTTAAAGTCGTAGGCGGTAAAAAAGCCCTTCGTGAAAAAATATTGTTCCCCGGTTATTTGATGATTGAGGCTGCTGATGGCAAATTGACTGATGATATTGTACAAACAGTCAAATCACTTAATGGCGTAATTCATTTTTTAGGAAAAGAAAACCCTATTGCCCTTCGCAAAAACGAAGTGAATAAAATGTTTGGCAAGATGGATGAGGTTTCTGAGGCGGGTATTGGTTACGCCGCTACCTTTATCGTAGGTGAAGTGGTGAAAATTATCGATGGTCCATTTAATGATTTCAACGGTACGGTAGAAGAGGTAAATGATGAGAAGAAGAAATTAAAAGTGACCGTAAAAATATTTGGACGTGCTCAACCCGTTGAGTTAAATTATGGACAAGTAGAAAAAGAAGCTTAATTGGTTCATTCAAACACATTTTAAGGCTGTTTCATTTTTGGAACAGCCTTATTTTTTTAATAAGATCACTAATCATTGTCTACACCCTTTAAAAATCATTATAAAACGCTCGAAATCGCTCCACAAGCTTCTTTGTCGGAGATCAAAAAAGCATATCGTCATCTTGCTCGTAAATACCATCCCGATCTAAATGCCCATACAGCTCAGGCAACAGTATATTTTCAAGAAATACAACTTGCTTATGAAATTTTAGGTAATCCCATCAAGCGCCGTAGTTATGATATCGAATTAAAACATGCGGGGCAAAGTTTTTTCAGTTTGAAAGATGGTGGCTTAAACAATTCGGAACAAATACTTAAGCAATCCAAAGATTTGTATCAATACATTCGTTCCTTAGATCAACGAGTGGTTAATCATGATGCATTAATAGATTTTGTTTTGGGGCTGTTGCACACAGAAAATATGGCCTTGTTGCAACGCGACAACAATCAAGAATACAATGTACAAATTACTGAAAATTTATTGAATTCTTGCAAGGCTGTGGTAGCTTCTCGTTTGTTTCAGCAACTTGCCGAGAGGCTTTATGTATTGCATCCAGATAATACTACTGCCATGCATCAAAGAATTTCTGTAGAACTTTCTTCCAGGATTCAAAAAGAAAGACAAAACAGATTGGTGCCTTATGCAGCTTTTCTTGTTGTTTTTATCGTTATTCTCCTAATGCTTCTGATTGTTTTTTAACTTGATATTTACCTCCATTCAAGTTGGTCAACCTTATATCGTGTAAGGGTATCGATTCGGAAGTACTTTTTGTTTATTTTTTCTAGCTTCAATATTCCAAAGGGTTCTATCATTACATCCTTGGCTATCTCTTTGATTTTTCGATGTTGATACTCTTCTTGAGACATTAGAATGGCCGTGACAGAGGGTTTTTTGTCTGTCAAATTACTCAGTAGCAAAGTTTCAATGGGTAAGGCCCAACTCATCATTAATCGATCATCTAAAAGGGCATTTCTGTTGGTGTACACAATTTTTGTTTCCTGATTGTTTTGGTGTTGTGAAACCACAGATTTTAATTCTTGAAGATGTTTTTCGAATGGACTAGCAGCTATTGCTATGGCGTAGAGTCTTATACTAAAGATTCCTAGCAATAAGGCAAAACTGATCTTGTGATGAAGTGCTGGCAGCACAATGCGTGCAAATGCAAAGCAAGCAATGATACTTATACTCATCCATTCGCTTTCAATATAAAAATGAATGGTTTTATCGGGATAGGTCAAGCAAATACTGATAAAAAATAGCATTAAATAAAGAGTGGTCCAGAGGGCAAGGACTACTTTTTTTGAAGCAATAAGAATAAAATAGCTTGTCAAGACAATTAAGGTCATTTGCCAGTATTGATAGATCAAATGATGTACAAATTCTTTTGCAGTATAAGACCTGATCGCCGAGGTTATTTTGCTCCAATTAGCAGATTGGATATTGGAAATTTTTTCACCGTCATACCATCCCCTTTGGCTGCTGTATAACTTTATACTTAAAATGATTATAAGAATGAGCGTATAGAACCAAAAGTGCTTATTCCTAACCCACACCTCTTTCTGTTCTAAATAAAGAAAGCCCCACAAAAAGCTAGCGCTAAATAGAATTAATGGATGGGTAAAAATGGCGAGGACTGCAAGTAGGGTAAATGAGGCATAGGTAAACAACTTATTACTTTTTATAGTTTCATGGTGCATGGTGCTACCCAAAAAAATCATTAACCAAGCTACTGCCTGATGCACTTCATTATTGGTCCAATAATAGGCACTTGTGCAACATATGGTATAATAAAAGCCCAATAATATGGATAAGCTGTATTGTTTGATCCAATGTAAATAAAGGGCAGTGCATAAATAGAAAATAGAAAAGCTTATACTATATAAGAGTAGTATGGTAGACAAAGACAAGCCAAGATAAGTGCCTATAAGTGGAAAAATTTGCGAGATAAAAGCACCATAGCGGTGCTCTATTATAAATAGTTCTTTTTTGTTGATGATGTTATACAGCACCCAAGCTGCATCTGAAAAAATTATACGCTCTTGATAGTATAATATGGCCCCTAAAAGCAAGCAGAAAAGCGTCGCAATGCTCATTTTACTACCCATTTTTAGGTTCTGTTCCATCATAAAGACTAAATTAAAAAAACTTTCAGATTTAATGCAATCTATTTTTTGAAATTGTCAATTAAAGCCTTACTTTTGCAATCCGATTTTTAAAATTAATTCAGCCCTATTAAAATAAGGGCATAAATAAAAGCTTATGAAACGTACATACCAACCCAGTCGTCGTAGTCGTAAATCAGTTCATGGTTTTCGCAAACGTATGGAATCTGCAAATGGCCGCAAAGTATTAGCATCTCGCCGTGCAAAAGGACGTAAAAGATTGACTGTTTCTGACAAGAAATTAGCTAAGTAATTTTTTATTTAAATTTTCTGCCATTCGCTACACTTTTACAGTTCACGAGCGGCTAAAACGAGAGCAACACATTAAAACGCTTTTCCAAACAGGGAAAGCGTTTTCTTCATTTCCGCTCAAGTGTATTTGGCTGCAATTGCCACGTGGCATTAACTTTTCGCCCGTGAGAATAGGTGTGTCTGTACCCAAAAAAAGAACGGCACTTGCCGTACATCGCAATCGAGTAAAAAGATTAGTACACGAGGCATGGCGTTTGCACAAACATCATTTATACTCGGCTGTCCCTGCTGATGCACAGCTGCATCTGTTCTTTATTTTTACAGGCCAACCTAATCCCGATTTTAAGACCATTGAGCAAGCTGTACTTCAATCTATTGAAATACTGAGTAAGCACTTTCCAACAATCCCTCGCGAAGACAATGCGTAGTTTTTGTAGCTTTTTATTTTTAGGTTTTATTAGATTATACCAACAAGGCATATCTCCTTTAATAGGTGCAAGTTGTCGTTATACCCCCACATGCAGTGCTTATGGTGCTGAAGCTATTAAGAAATATGGTCCCTTTAAAGGTGGTTGGATGGCCTTAAAGCGTATTGGCTCATGTCATCCCTGGGGCAAAAGTGGTTACGACCCAGTACCCTAGAATGAGGCATTAAGGCCCATAGCCCAATTACCCAAGGGCATGGGGCGAAGATTCACTACTTGATACTTTTCGTTCCAAAGATTATTGCATTGAATATTTATTTGCAGCTTTATTTTTTGTAGACCCAGGTCGTAGGCAGCGAAGAGATTTCCTGTATAATAGGGCGCTAGATATTGTGATTCGTCGGTGGTGACAAATCGATATCCAGTGTAGCTATGGTTATACTTACAGGAAATCTTTTTATAGCCAAAACCCACAAGTGCTTGACCATTATACCGTGGTGAATAAGGAATTTGCTTGCCAATACTGCCATCATTAGCTTGATAACTTTCGATTGTCGTGGCCAAAACAAAGGAACTATTCAGTCCCAAATGTGCTTGCCAGACTCCAGATTTCCAATGTAAAGAGTTAAAGCTTTCTATGCCCCTGCTATGCACTTTCGCAATATTATGGGGTGTCCAGATAGAGCCTCCATACCACAATATCCAATCCTGGATATTTCGGTTAAACATACTTAGGTCATGTTTCAACAGCATCTTGTTCTTTAGGGGCATTGCGAGTTCATAGCCAGCATCCGCATTCCAGCCTTTTTCGGGTTTTAAATTTACGTTGCCACCAGGCTGAAAGTACCATTCATTTAGAGTTGGTGCACGATAGCTTTTTTGCAGGTTAGCCCTTAGCTGAACATATGGATGAACAGCAAATCGTGCATTGGTCCCTATTAAAAAAATGTTTGTCGCATTGATGGTTTCAAAACGAGCATTCAAGGCATAGTGTACTTTTTCTTTTAGTGCTTTAATGCTATACGCTGCAGCAAGAGCAAACCTATTTTGATAGCGTGTTATAGTATCTAAATTAGCTTGCATCCATGCAATAGTAATGGGTGCAAAAATTAAAACTTCTTGCTGGTGCCGCATAGCTTTTTTCCATCCAAATTCTTGGTAAAATTGTTGGGTTTTGTTTTGGGTACGCATCAATATCGAAACATCCTCGTAGTGCATGTCCTCTTTTATATAGGCTGTCTTTGTATACCATTTTATTGAAGAGCTATACTCTTTTTCAAAACCAAGAAAAATCCGCAAGGCTTTGTCTGTTTGGTTTTTCACAGAATATTGTTCGAATAAGGCTGGTGGAATTTCGCGGTGGAATTGCTGATGCCAGATAGAGAATCGCACTGATGTTTGTTGATCTATTTTATAACCAATATTCATCAGTACACTGCTGCTATGGAGTACGGCATTGTTCATTTTTTTCCAAATATTTTGTTCAGGCTGGTATTTAAAATCATTATCAGCTTGTTGTTGCATTAATTTTGCAGATAAGAACCATTTTTTACTAGCATATTGTTGTTGAAAGCTCCATTTTCTTTGACCAAAGCTGCCTAGCTCAGCCCCCAATTTGCTATTCCATTTTTTACTGTTGACTGGCTTTTCAAAATGATTATCCAAAAGCAATGCTGCTCCGACATTCCCTGTTCCGAGTAGAGAAGAGGAGCCTCCATACGCAATTTGAATTTGATCAAAATTACCCACACTTAGGGTTGATACATCTGTAATGCCTGATGAGGCGCTGTTGAGCGGAATGCCATTCCAGATCACTTGCGACTGTGCTGCAGAGGATCCTCGAAAGTTTAGCGTGGCCATACTGTTGATGCCATAAGATTTGATGAATACGGGTACTTGCTGGCTCAATAATACACCTAAACTATGTTGTTGGTATTGTGCTATTAATTCTGAATCAATAGCAAGTATTTTCATTCCTGATGCAAATGATTTTAATCGACCATCTTGGCTAATACCGCTCGTTTTTTTGTGTCTAATTTTTACTTCTTGTAGATTTTTTTCTTGTGCTATTGATATCGAGGGTATAGCCAAGAGCGATAAGATTATAGCAACTCTTGCAACAAAAAGATATGTTGTTAATTGTTTCAACTAATCGAAATAAAATGAGCCAACGCCCAAGCCTACATTGAATTGGCTTTTCAATTGTGCTTGTTGGTTATAGATATAAACACTGCTTTTTTGGACAAAACCCTTAGGGTCGCCAATGTACAAGTGGCCATCATTCGGATTGATGCCTAATGCCCAAAAATATTGATTTGTTTGACAGGAAATAAAAGCTGCAGAGGGGAGTTTTTTATCGCTTACAGACATTCTATAAACCCCATTGTGCGGAGCAGAACCCCCATAATTTACTTCTAGAAAATAGAGTGTATCTGCTTTTAAATTCAAGGTAGGCTTTAGGGCTTCTACACCTTTGTCAAATAAAAAGAATTGACTTACTTTCTGGGTCGACAGGTCAATTCTATTGAGGTGTGCATTTTTGTTTTTGTAAACATTCCCTCCCATTACCCAGAGTTGATTTTCTTTGTCTATTACCATACTTTGGGGTGCATTACCTTTCAATACAATACTATCACTAATGCTGTGTGTAATAACATTGATGGCATAGAGTTTATTGCATGCCGTATCCCAACAACAAGCATAGGCGATTCCATTCTTTAATATCATGCCTTCTGTATTTTGATAGGGCATGATGATTTCTTTTTCTATGGTATATGTTTGTGTATTGAGTACATAAATTTTGTTATTGAATAGCGATCCAACATAAGCTTTGTTGTTGCCAATATCAAGTATGTAACGGGGTTTTAGGATATTAATGTTTGCCTTTTGTTTCCAATTATTGGCATCCAGTACTACTATTTTATCTGAGTTGTTGATACATAAGAAATACTGATTGTTGATTTTGTTTATGCTTTGAAATACATCTCCTAAATCTTGTCCATTGGCATTTTTATATACGTCATTGAATAGGCTGTCTTTAAGGGCTTGGTATACACTCAATGTTGCATTTCCGTTGCCCAGACTTCCCTCACAGACAATCAATACTTTTGCGCTACTATCTTTTGGGAGGCTGGTATTCACAGCATTGGGCTTGTCTTTTTTGCATGAAAAAAAGACAAAGCCAAGGCATAATAAGCTAATTATATTTTGGAAAATTTGCCGATGCATTGCTGCGTATGTGCTGAAATAATACTGATGAAATACAGGCCAGATTGCAAGGAAGAAATATCTATTTCATTATACAAGCCCGCTTTTTGACTACTTAATTTTTTGCCGCAGACATCGCTAATGATGATAGCGTAGTTTTCATTTTCTTCAATTGTTAAATCAATAAAAATTTTGTCTGTAGCAGGGTTTGGATACATTTTTGTTTTGGGGATTTCTATTTTCGATATGCTTGCTTCCTTTATGTTAATCGCGCCAATAGCATCCAAATCGAATCCACCTGTTGGAAAAGGCGTAGGGTATGGGTCGTTTATTTTCTGACCATTTTTGTCTACGTTCTGAAAGCCATTTATAGCACCTATTACATCAACAACACGTACATGGCTAATGTTGTTGATATCTAATCCTACAGTGCCTTTCAAGTTTTCTAAATCAAAGGGTGTGCCATATGATGCAACATATTTTCCGGCAAGATTATCGATATAGCGTGCATTCATGTATTCGCCCGATCCTGCTATTTGTACCGTTGATAAGGTGTTTGAGGTAGCAGGAAATCTATAAAAATGTAGCCCATCTGAGCTTACCTCTACAAATGCTAATTCTAAAAAGGCTTCTTCAAGATTTGCTGGATGTTGAAATCCATTTTCAAAAACAGCAAAGTCTGCACCAACACCATTGTAGATTGCTGGTGAAAAAAATAGTGTTGCCACACCACTATCGCCAAGGCTTATCACCTCAGCATCAGCTAATCCCAAAGCATTGGTATGATCACCCACGCTGGTTATGCCTAGAGATTTATTTGCAATGTCCAAATAGCCTCTTTCTATGCTGCAATTTTTTGCCCAAGATTTGAAGGCTGCACTCGTTTTGTGAATACCTGTACTGCCCAAAATGCCTACCTGAGGGGCAAATTGTGCTTTTGCAATTTCAGAAGTGCCTAGTAACAAAAAGAAAAAAATGAAGTCACGCATCATTATTGTTTTATAAATCGTGCACGGGTTGTTTGTAGGCCATTATGGATAGAAAGATGATACACACCAGGGGCATATGGCGCAATATCTATAGCCACTTCTTTTGTCATTTCGAATTGAGCAATGGTTCTTCCTAAAAAATCACTGATGATAACTTGTTGCGTTGCAGCAAGAGGAGTGCTGATGAAAAGCACCTCTGATGCTGGATTGGGGTAAATTTTAAAATCTGTTTGGGTGTTTTGCTTGGCGATAGAAAGTCCTGTTTCGTTGGTCATGAAATTGTCGATACAAAAGTAGGCGGGTGTGTTCATGCCAAATGTTCCATTGTCGCTCGATTGAAGACGAAATTCTAAACTATCGATTTTGCCCAGCTTTGCAAGGTCCAGCCACTGCCAATCTTTCACGATATAATTTTTATTGCTATCGCTAAATCTAAAGTCAGCCAAATAGAAGCTAACCGAATCACTGGTTTTTAATCCGCTGCGATAGCCAAAAACATCAAGGCGGAAATAATCCTTGTCTGCTGCTTTGAATTTTTTAGCAAAGGCATCGCCATCGCGCATACTGTTGTAGGCGTAGGTGCTATTAGTAATATACATACCCAGCATGGCTTTTCCCATTGCAGCGCCTGTTAATTTGATTTTATTGAAATTTCCGTAAGACACTACATAATTATTAGATCCGGCAAAACCCTTTGCTGTTTTGGCTGAATATTGGTTTAAATAACCACTGGTAATGCTGTCTTTCATATTTGAATAAGCAAAACCGCTTGACCAATAGGTACCCCCCCCAGAAGTATCATATACGCAAGGGAAATAGGCTAGCCCATCTGCAAAACCTACATCAGTACCGGGTTTGGAAAAATTGACATAGGCAGTGTCTGCCTTGGGTAAAGTTAGTGACTCGAAAGTGGCTGTGCTTTGGGCATTTGACGATAAAACTGTTGTTACAACAGCAAGAGACAGTAATAATTTGCGCATCGCGTTTGTTGGTTTTTAAAAAAATGAAAAACAAAACACCGAAGGGAACAATAATTACAAGTAAAGGAACATACAGCTGTCTGTATACAGATAGCTCCACCTTCATCACCTGCGCTTTTATTTCCCGAAAGCAGTGATCTTTAAATAGCTTGGGTAGGTCTTCTGACTTGTTTCACTTTTGCACCTTCCCATCTTTTTTATTGTAAAAAGGACAGTGGTCTTTTGCAAAAAGCTCTTAAAACGAAACTTACAGCATCGGGTAATGTTCAGGATTTGCACCTGATTCCCTTTTAATTCCTTCTTTTTTTCAAAAGAGGAAACCTAAGCGAGTGCGAAGATAAGGGGAAAATTACTCCCAATGTGTGGATGGTATCAAATTTGTTACCAATTATTTAAGCATCAACAGCCATTCTATTTCTGTAAATTTGCTTTAAGTATTACTTTTAAAATTAAGAAATGACTTTTAAATACAGAATCCTATTATTCGCTTTGTTTTTTTGTGTCAGCAATCAATTTGTTTTGGCGCAAAAAAATGACAGTAAAAATGATAAGAAGGAAGTTTCGGTATATGGCTTAGATACCTTAATCCATCCCGTGCCCATGCAGCGCAGTTTGTTTTTTGACAAAGTGAGTAAACAACAAAAGCGTGCAGACTTATCAGATGGCGTTGCTGATGATTTTATTCGGATTGCCGAAGATGAAGAAGCTAGTAAGATGCTCAGTAATAGCTTGCTTAAAGAGGTGGGGCGTATTCAAATTATGATTGAAAATTTGCCAATCGCCGATAAATTTTCTGAGAATCAAACTAAGATCGCCTATCATCGTGCCCTCGAAAACGTATTGGTGCAGTTTAATAATGAAACTCGCCAGGCACCAATTTATTACAAACGATTGGTAACTAATTTTAAGCAAATGGTGATAGCCAAATTTGAAGGCAAAATCAACGAATTTGTGAGAGATAATGTCAATGTATATTCACTCGCCAATAGCCCATTGCTAAGCGATGCCGATAAAGACTTTTTATGCCAAGAAATCAGTAAACAAGACCCCAAGTTGCTGATCAAAAAATTGCCTGAATTTGCCAGCAAACCTTGTGCTGATGTATTACTTGCTGCTGCCGCTAAAATAATGCCCGATGAGGTTTTTAACTATGCGGCTTCGACTAATGTGGGTATTATTAATGCTTTTAATAGGAATACGGATCCTTTAGTCAAAACTATTGTGCGCATAGTACGGGAATCAAAGACGCCTTTAAAAGCCAAATCCTTTTTAAATGATATCCATAGCGGTAAAATGACCATTGCTGAGGCTGATCAAATTACGGACAACCAAGATTTATTTTTCAAAAACCTTGTACGCCTCAAAATGGAGAAGCAAACTCTGGGGGGTAGTAGTGTTGATGGTGAATTGGAATATCGAGCCTTGAGAGATTATGTACGTATTATGGATGAACTGCACGATAAGCCTGAAGCCGTTCGTTTTAAGTGTATTGAAGCCTTGAGTCCTGAAGCTATTTATTACATCATTGTGTATGGCCAAGAAGAAATTTATACCAGTTCTTTCACAGGTGCTTTTAAGCGCATGATGGAAAAAATGAAACCTTTAGCAGGAGATGAATTTTTGGAAAAGCTACATTACGACAAGTTTCGTACGTTTATTCGCATGAGTGCTGGCTTTAGTCGTTTAGACCAATTTTTAGCCACATTCGCTGAAGATAAAAAGCAAACCTTAATGAGAGATTTTGTTGCCAACTTGGGTAAGGGCAAAGATGATGAATTGGAAGATGCGGTCGATGTAGCGGATGCTTTTGGCAGCATTGAAGATTCTGTATTAATTGAATTTTTGCGTGCAGAAGTGAAAGATAATTACGAGAAATCTTACCAGCAAAGAAGTAAGAAGGGATTGAAAGTATATGCACTTTTGTCTACTTTGTTTGAGAGTGCAAAAGATAGCCTAACAGAAGAAGAAGCTGCAGAGCGGTCTGAACAATTGCGTTTGCCTTCCATTAATTTAGTGCCTTATGCCAACCTTCTTGATGATGATAGCGCAGTTGTAGAGCAGTTCTTTTTTTATGGCGATGAAGATGGGAAAATGTCTTACACTAGTTTTCTGAGTAATTTCAAAGGGCCAAAATGGAAAATGACAACCACTAAATATTGGGTGAATATTACGGCTACCTCTGGAAAAAAAATAAACGTTTTTGCAAACTTACCTCTTGCCGAACCCGAAGACGAAGAAGCTCAAAAGGCTTTGAATAAACATCTCGATGACAATAACATTCATCCCGCAGTACTCATTCATCGAGGTCATAGCTACCATTTGCCCACTACCTTAGAGCGATTAAGTAATCGTACAAAAGTGGTGGTATTGGGATCTTGTGGAGGCTACCACAACCTATCAACTATTTTAAACAATTCGCCCGAAGCACAAATTATATCTACCAAACAAACAGGTACAATGGCAGTAAATGAGCCTATTTTACGGGCACTCAATGATAATCTTAATGATGGGGTAGATGTCAATTGGGTAAATATGTGGAAACGATTGAGTGGAGAATTTAAAGGCAAAACTTCAGAGTCTTTATTTAAAGATTATGTACCGCCGCACAAAAATTTGGGTGCTATTTTTATTAAGGCTTATCGTCGACTAGATGCAGACAATGGATAATTGCCTAGTGATTTTTTTATTTTAGTGAGTTTAAACCAAATGGAATGTCCATGAAAACACTCTTTTCCACGGTAAGCACAATGTTTGTGTTAGGCCTTTTGCTTGTTCAGACAGCTTGTTATAAAGATAACAGAGAATCCATGTATCCGAGTACCCTTGTGTGCAATACAGATAGTATCACTTGGAGTAAAGACATTAAAGTTGTCGTCGATAACGCCTGCGCTACAAGTGGCTGCCATAGTAATGCTGCTGCAGCCGGGGCTTATGATTTGAGTAATTATACAGGTGTAAAAACGATGGTGGATAACAATCGTTTTCTTGCAGTAATTGAATCGGGCTCAATGCCTAAAGGTGCTGCTCCTTTGGATAAATGTACCATTAATAAAATCCGGAGTTGGATTGCTCAAGGAGCCTTACAAAACTAATTAAACCAAAGCCATTTATTTTATGAATTCGATAGTTGTCCATTCTGCAAAGACCCTTTTGTTGGCCTTAATGCTTATAGCGAGCAGCGATAGGCTTTCAGCACAAACCGATAGTACATCTTACGACGAATTATCTAAGTTGTTGGATGAAAATACCGATAAATCGGTTAAGGAATATAGCTATGGTGCGTTTAAAACTACACGGGTAATTAATGGGCATAGTATTGAGAATACGGGAAAAGGAATTCTCGATTTTAAAATTTCTCATCGCTTTAGCCCGATGAGTGGCGGTGTACATGAGTTTTTTGGTTTAGACGGAGCAAGCATTCGTCTTGGTCTTGATTATGGCGTTAGCGATGCCATCACTGTAGGACTTGGTCGTAGTAGCATGTACAAGGAATATGATGGATATGTAAAAGCCAAAATACTTCGTCAGACCAACAAAAATGAAATGCCGATTAGTCTTTCTTATGTTGGAGGGATGTCTGTCACATCGCTGCAAACAGAAAGATTATTTCGAACCCTTGTAGCGCCCGAGAAATATCCCTTTAGCAACAGGCTGTTTTATTTTAATCAATTGCTCATCGCGCGTAAAATCAGTAATGCTCTTACCCTACAATTGACTCCTACCCATGTACACTACAATTTTGTAGAGACAGCTGCTGAACCTAATGATATACTCGCTTTAGGTGCTGGTGGTCGCATTAAGTTCAATAAAAGACTTACCCTTAATCTAGAGTATTTTTATCAGTTCACACAGTTGAATAATACCACTAATTCTTTGAGTGTTGGTATTGATATTGAAACAGGTGGTCATGTTTTTCAATTGCATTTTTCTAACTCTAGTGGTATGACAGAGAGAACTTTTATTGCTCAAACTACAGATAGATGGGGTGATGGTGGATTTCGTTTTGGTTTCAATATTGCACGCGTCTTTACTGTGGTAAAGCCTAAAGGTTTTGAAAACGCAAAGAATAAAATTTGGTAGTTACTTTTGTATACATGTTTTAAATCGGATAAGGAATAAATTGTTGCCATATTAAATAGTTAATGACCTTATGTTTGAGCTATACAAAAGTCAAATTATAGAGACAGGAATTACTTGTGCCATTTTTATTGTTCTCAAGTATTTTTCGCTTTATATAATCCGATTAACCATTGTGCGCTCTGCCTTTAAGCATCAAGAGCAAAAAGAGGTTGTTCGTTTGATCAATTTGATTTTTGTGCCCACATTTATAGTAGTAATAGCATCAATATGGGCTTTACAACAAAGTGAAATTTTAGTTTTTATTTCTTCTATTATTACTGTTATTGGGGTAGCTTTATTTGCCGAGTGGTCAATTTTATCAAACATCACAGCATATTTAGTCTTGTTTTTTAGCCATTCCATGAAAATAGGAGACCGCATAAAAATTGACTCAGAAGGCTATTCTTTGGAAGGTGAGATTTTAGACATCACGTACTTTTTTATGTACATCAGAACAGACCGCTCTGAAACGATTACTATACCCAATGCTATTGTTCTCAAAAATCCCTTTTCAATTTTATCTGCCCACTAAAAGTGTTTAAGCAAGATCAGTATTATGACGAGCGATCCAAAAGTTCTTTTAGACCTTGTACATTTTTCAATGCCTTTTGGGAAATACAAGGGTACTATTCTGTGTAATCTGCCCATTGCTTATTTAGAGTGGTTTCAACGTAAGGGTTTCCCAGCGGGGAAATTGGGTGTTCAATTGCAAACATTATATGAGATTAAGCTTAACGGATTGGAGTATTTATTAGAGCCCTTAAAAAAGAAATAAGTGAATTTAAAAGTCCGTTTTACCATCTGTTTTGTGTTGTGTGTGCGCTTTTTATGGGCGCAAAACGCTAGCATTATTTTGCTCGACTCTGGCAAAAATACCAGTTTGCGTGGTTTGAGTGTTGTGAATAATAAAGTTGTTTGGTGCAGCGGTAGCAATGGTACAGTGGCTAAAAGTATTAATGGAGGCAAAAGCTTTACTTGGCTTAGCGTTAATGGCTTTGAAAAGCGAGATTTTAGGGACATTGAAGCTTTTGATGCCCAAACGGCTCTAATTATGGCGGTGGGCGAACCAGCTGTTATATTAAAAACGAAAGATGGTGGTCGTGTTTGGGAAAAAGTTTTTGTAGATAGCCGAAAAGGGATGTTTTTAGATGCCATGTCTTTTGATAAAAATGGCCATGGAGTGTTAGTGGGTGACCCCATTGGTGGATATATGTTTCAAGCCCATACAAAAGATTTTGGTGACTCTTGGATGGCCTCTACAGCTTGTTCTGTAGCAAAAGGCGAAGCATTTTTTGCATCCAGTGGTACCAATATTCAATATCAGGTCAAGAATCGAATACCCTACACTTGGGTAAGTGGAGGAAGTCAATCTCGGATATTTGTGGGGGGTAAATATTATAGCTTGCCCATGGCTATGGGCAAAGAAAGTACCGGAGCTAATTCTATTGCAGTACGGAAAAAAAGATTGGTTATTGTAGGAGGTGATTTTGCAAATGATCAACGCAGGGATAGTAATTGTGTTTTGGTAAAGCTTCGTAAGGATATAAAATCCTATTTTCCGAAAACAGCCCCTTGGGGTTACAGAAGTTGTGTCATCTATTACCGTAAAAATAAATTGTTTAGCTGTGGTACCAGCGGTGTGGATGTGTCAAATGATGCTGGTAATACCTGGCAAAATATTTCAACACAAAGTTTTCATGTTATGCAAAAAGCCAAAAAAGGCAATGCTGTTTTTATGGCAGGTAGTAAGGGAAGAATTGCCCTTATGAATTTATAAGTTTTGAAAGGAGTACAGGTCTTTTGTGCATCTGCATTCTTAATTCAGGAGGCCCTCCTTGCAAAATCAGGCTAAAGCGCAATTGCTCTTAATGGAACGCTTGCATAAAAAAAGCGCCCCAAAATAATATTTGTTTCGGGCGCTTTTCTAATTATAAAAAGGAAATTTTAGTGCTTGAAATGGCGTGCTTTAGTCATGACCATTGCCATGTCATTTGATTTGCAATATTCGATAGAATCGTTATCACGCATAGAGCCACCAGGCTGCACCACCGCTTGTATTCCTGCTTCTTTTGCCATTTTCACACAATCGTCAAAGGGGAAAAAGGCATCCGATGCCAATACCGCACCTTCTAGCGAAAAGCCAAATTGACGGGCCTTCTCAAGTGCTTGTCGTAAAGCATCAATACGGCTCGTTTGGCCACAACCTTTGCCTACTAATTGCAAGTTTTTGGCAATGGCAATAGCATTTGATTTAAGGTGTTTACAAATGATGTTGGCAAATCTCAAATCTGCTTGTTCTATTCCTGTAGCCTCTCTTGCACCTACATCTCGCCACTCTTCAAAGTTTACCGTATCGGCATCTTGGCTGAGTGTTCCATTCAGAACATTTTTGAATTGAGCTCTTGGTTTTAGTTCTTTTTTCTGCAATAGCAAGATTCTGTTTTTCTTGCTTTTCAATAATTCCAAAGCTTCGGCATCAAATGCAGGTGCTACTAGTACTTCAAAAAATATTTCGTTTATTTTTTGGGCAGTAGCCATATTGATAGGGGCATTGGTAGCCAATACACCCCCAAAAGCACTTTCGGGGTCTCCAGCTAAAGCAGCGTCCCAGGCGGCATCTACAGTAGGGCGTGATGCTACACCGCATACATTAGTATGCTTGATAACAGCAAATATGGTTTCATTGAATTCTGCTAATAAATTGCAAGCGGCATCAACATCTACGATGTTATTGTATGACAATTCTTTGCCGTTTAACTTTTCAAATAGTTCCTCTAAGTTGCCATTAAAAGAAGCTGCTTGATGGGGGTTTTCGCCATAGCGCAATACTTGTTTGGGTTGATTGAAATAATTAGAAATCGCTACATCATAAGTGGCGCATTCTGCAAAAGCCTCTGCTGCAAGCATTCTTCGTTCTTCAAGTGTGGTGCTTGAATTTCCTTTTGCCAATAAATTTAGTACGGAAGGATATTGATTGCGTGAAGCCACAATACACACATCTTGGTGATTTTTGGCTGCGGCACGAATAAGAGAAACGCCACCAATGTCAATCTTCTCAATGATTTTGGCTTCTTCGCTAGTGCTGGCTACGGTTTCTTCAAAAGGGTACAAATCAACGATAACCATGTCGAATAAGGGGATTTCAAATTCCGCAACATGTCTTTGATCTTCTTCAAAATCTCTACGAGCAAGGATGCCACCAAACACTTTGGGATGCAAGGTTTTTACACGACCGCCCAAAATGGATGGGTATGAGGTTACCCCTTCAACGCTATGGCAGGGTAGGCCAAGACCTTCAATAAATGTTTGGGTACCCCCTGTAGAGTAAAGGCTAACGCCATCTTTGTGTAATTGGCGCACAATGGGTTCCAAACCATCTTTGTAAAAAACAGAAATTAAGGCAGATTGAATTTTGCGATGCATAAAAGAGAACTAAAAAATGAAGCGCGAAGGTAGCCTTATCCCTAAAAAATGCCAAATGATAAAAAGTAAAGAAAACACAAAAAAATTACCTTTTAAAAATGAAAGGAATAGGCTTATGGTGCACCTTTTAACTCTGCAAGCATTTTTTGGAACGTTTCTTTGTCATTTGCCCATCCTAGGCTAGTAATTTTCGACCAGCAAATTAAAAAGTCGTGAACACTAGCATAGTACACTTCTATATCATCGGTGGTGACAAGTCTAATGACACCTTCGGCAGACACTTGGAGCGAAAACAAGTATTGGCGGTCTTTTTCAAGTCCTTTATTATCGGTTAGCGATAAGGCTGTTACGAGTTGTGTAGTCATTTCTTGCATGGCGCAAAGGTAATTGCTTTATTCCTTCACATCAAACCAAAGTGGTTTTTCATCATTCCAATCGCCGTTGTAGTTGATACTTATTTCTTCGCCAGCAGCAATGGGACGCACCGATTGTATCGTTATGGTTTCTGTTGTGTAATCCATTGCATATTCGGCATTGCTGGCATAGGAATGGTTGTAAATGGGGACATTCCCCAAAGCCATGATGCATTGTGGCTCAGCATTCGGTGTCCACTCAAAAATATAGTCGTGTAACAAAGTTTTATCGAGCTGTTTTCTATCCTCTGCACTCATGATAATAACAGGTGCTATTTCTATGGTACTGAAAGCAGGTATGTTTTCAAGAGCAAAAATCCCGCGCCCTTTATTTTTTGTAGTGCGTATTTCGAGCTGGAAGAACATCATGATGGCAGAAAGTTTATTTGGTATTCATTACTGTCATCCAAGGTGCCAATTCAGGGCAACTTTGATATTCTTTATCAATTTTTAGGTAAAAACTGGGTAACTTTTCTTGCAGCCACTCGTTTTGTTTTTGTATTTGTTTCGATTTTAAAGCCACCTCTTGAATATTGCTGTAATCATCTACTAGATTGGCTTTGTGCGGTTCATTCTTGCTTTTGAGGTATACGATACGACAAGCTTTATCACCCGTTTGTGGGTTAGTAAAAATCTGTGGTTGGGAAAAACTGCCTGATGTCAGACTGTCAATGGCTAATACCATGGCTGGGTCTAAGTCTTTGATTTGTAGGCGAGAATTACCGGTACGTTGGTCAGTAAGCATACCTCCAGTCATTTTACTGCTTTTTTCAGTACTGTATTTGCCTACAGCCAATTGAAATGTTATTTTGCCCGAGATCAACTCCGAACGCACACTGTCTAATTTCACCATAGTGCTTTTATAATCGCTCGAAGTGCGCTCTGCACGCACCAGGATATGTCTTAAATGCACTTTATCACCCTGGCGTGCTACTAATTGTATGATGTGATAGCCAAATTCTGTTTTTACGATGGGCGAAATTTCACCCACTTGTAATTTAAATCCTGCTTTTTCAAATTCAGGTACCATCTGTCCATGTTGCACCCAACCAAGATCTCCACCTTGGTCTTTACTGCCTGGATCAATACTATAGATCCCTGCCATGGTTTCGAAACTTTTGCCTTCTTCTTTAACTTGTTTGCGAATATCTTCCAGCTTAGTGCGCGCATAATTATCCATTTCGGGACTGGCCGGAGGGTCTATTACGATTTGTCCCAACTCTACACTAGCCGGGAAATAGGGTAGGCTATCGCTGGGGATTTGCTCGAAATATTTTCTTACTTCTACAGGAGTGATTTTTACTGATTTGAGAATTTGACCTTTCATTTGGTCGGCAATCATCATTTCTTTAATCATCTCGCGATTATCTTCCTTCATTTGGTATACGGTACGTCCCATCTGCTCTTCGAGTCTTTCTTGCGAGCCAGCCATACTGATGTAATAACGAATGCGCTGCTCCATATTGGCATCCACTTCTTCTTCGCTCACCACCACACTATCGCGGTCGGCCTGCTCTGCCAATAATTTTTGAAAAATCATCTCTTGCAGCAAAGTGCATTTAATGCTATCGCTGATGTTTGGGTTTTCGGCTTTGTATTGCCCAAAGTTTTGTTCTAAGTCTGATTGAAGGATAATGCGGCTTTTGCCTATTTTGGCAATAATACGGTCAGCACTTTGATTGTTTTGAGCATAGCTGCTACCGGCCAAAATGCTAATGATGAAACTAAAAACTATAATAAACTTGCGCGAGCAAAAAGATAAAAACATAATGAGGTATTATAAAGTAGCGTGCCAACAAAAATAAGCCTTTGGGCTGTGAATGTAGTTTGTCTGGAGATTTATTTAACGTTTTGGCGTTTTACTCAATCTAGGGTCAAATAGACCTTTGAAATTTCGATTTAGGTTATAAATATCTGAAGAGCTCAATTTCAAGGGGTTTTTGCTCCGATTTTTTTCCAAATTTTGAATATCATCTGCAAAAGTGCTGGCCCAGTTGTTGTACTGTTGTGGGTTTTCGGCTTTGCCGAGTAGCCATTGGTTGTAGGCATCATAATAGCCATCGCGCATCATTTGTTCCTGATAATCGAACAAAGCAAAAGGGTATTGTCTTGCAAAATGATCTTGCCAGTGCACCATAAAGCGACTGCGCAGCATGATTAAGTTCTCGGTTGTGATGCCATCGCTCACTACAAAAAATAAGTTGAGGTAGGTTTTTTTAACCGCTTCTTCAAAGTTGCGGGGTGTTTGTACAAGACTCATGTCCCCAGTAGGATTTTTTGTGGGCGTGAAAAACAACTTTTGATAAGCATCTAATAATAAAATGCGCATATCATTGCCGCGCTGTGTATTCGGTTCTTTATTCACAAATATCTCGCCATAAAGAATAGCCCAAATTACTTGTTCTGTTTGCACATAGGCTATTGCTGCTTCAAGATAATTTAGGTGAAAATTGGGCTCTGCTGCTATGCCGTCTAGCCAAGATTTTAGGGCATTTTCATAGTTTTTAAGCTTTTTAAATTGAAGTCCCTGCTCGTAAAAAAGCAATCCAGATTTTGGATTTTTAGTAAGGCCATCTGCCAACATTTTCTGTGCTTTTTTTTCATCATTGAGCCCAAGATAGGCCTGAGCGGCAATTCTATAACACTCGGCATCTGCAGTATTGCTTGCCCAAAGAGGCTCAAGGATACCCAGAGCATTCTGATGGTTACCAGCCAATTGATAGCTTTGAGCTAAAGATTTTTTAACCAAAAAACTATTGGGTTCTAAGGGTAATATTTTTTGAAATATGGCCACAGCTTCGTTGGCATTGCCTCGGCTAAGAGTGCTTATCCCTTGGGTGTACATTTGTTCCATCTCTGGTGAAGACCATTGTTGGGCGATAGCATGATACCCCCATAATAGCATTACCACAAGGTAAAGAAGTATATTTTTTGTTTTCATTTAGCTGCAAACTTACTGAGCAAAAGGCAGATTTGAATCATCCTACTTATCGGTCTATTTTAATTAGCTATTGAAAGGTGTCTCTTTTGCAAAAACTTTCGAGTATTTTCGCTCTAATATTCCACTGATATGAATTTACATGCAGAAAAGGCCGTAGTGCTGATGAACCTTGGTTCGCCCGATACGCCCAGTACTAAAGATGTTCGCCGTTACCTCAATGAATTTTTGATGGATAACCGCGTTATTGATAAATATTCTTACCTATTTAGATTGCTATTGGTAAAGGGCATTATTGTTCCTTTGCGTGCCCCCAAATCGGCACATGCTTACCAGTCTATCTGGACCAAAGATGGTTCACCTTTAATTGTCATTACCAAACAATTACAAGAAGCCGTGCAGGCTCATACAGAATATCCTGTTGAAATCGCTATGCGTTATGCCAATCCTTCGCCCAAAGCAGCTTTCGATAAATTGGCAGCCACCATGCCCCATCTTAAAGAAGTCATTTTAGTGCCAATGTATCCGCATTATGCAATGAGTAGTTTCGAAACGGGTGTTGTGTATGCACAAGAAGTTCATGTCCAAGAAAATTACCCTTTTAAGCTAAGTATTATAGAGCCTTACTATAATAAGAAGGAGTACATCCATGCTATGAGTGCCAATATTGCACCGCATTTGCAGCAAGAGTACGACCATATATTGTTTAGTTTTCACGGCATCCCAGAGCGCCATTTAAAAGTGAGCGACCCGACAAAAAAACACTGTCTTACTTGCGAAAATTGTTGCGAAACCCCATCGGAGGCTCATGCAACCTGTTATCGTCATCAATGTCTTGAAACAATGAGATTGGTGGCCGAAGAATTAAATATCCCAAAGGAAAAGTATAGTTATGCTTTCCAAAGTCGTTTGGGTAGAGAGCCTTGGTTAAAACCCTATACGGATATTAGGCTTAAAGAAATGCCTAAAGAAGGTATTAAAAAGTTGTTGATTCTTTGCCCTGCTTTTGTTAGCGATTGTTTAGAAACGCTCGAAGAAATCCAGATGGAGGGCGAGGAGATTTTTAAAGAGGCAGGTGGTGAACGTTATGAAATGATTCCTTGCATGAATGTACACCCCGAATGGGTTAAAACGCTCGCTAGTTGGGTCAATTAAGCTTTATTTTATAGAAAGAAACCTTGTATGCTCTATATAAAAGCCCTGCATATCATCTTTATTGTTACTTGGTTTGCTGGGATGTTTTACATGCCGCGTTTGTTTATTTATAATACAGAGGCTGCCGAAAAAAGCCCTGAAGTTCGAGATGCATTTCGTGCCCAATTTACTATCATGCTTAGGCGCTTATGGTATGGTATTACTTGGCCATCGGCTATATTGACTTTGCTTTTGGGGCCTTGGCTCTTAATTCAAATGGGCTATTGGGAAAATCTTTTGGAGGATTATAATCGCTGGTTGTTATTGAAACTTGCTTTGGTCATTTTATTGTATGCCTATCATTTTACTTTGCACATCATTTTTAAACAGCAATGTTTGGGTATTTTTAAATACAGTTCGCAACAATTAAGGATTTGGAATGAGATGGCCACCATTTTCTTAATAGCCATCGTCATGTTAGTGGTGGTTAAACAAGAAATAAGCCTATTGTGGGGCTTGATCGGTTTGATTCTGTTTATTCTTTTGTTGATGAGTGCTATTAGCATTTATAAAGTACTTCGAAAAAAATCTTGATGCCCTCATAGGGATTTCTAAATCGGCATGAGCGATTAGCCAGCTTTCATTAAAGGCCTTAAGGCTCCAATTAATTGAGGATATTTAGCTAAATGTTCTTAGCGCAAAAAGATTAGGCCTTATTTTGTGCCATTAAATCCCTAATGACTACGGATGCTAATGTAGCGCCAAACATGGCTGGCAAGTAAGACATAGTACCATAGGCCGATTTCTTAAAATTGCTGCCATCAGTGCGCATGATAGAATTCTTATCTGGGAGTTCTGTAGAAAAAACCACTTTTAGTCCTTTTCGAATTCCTCCATTACGCAATTGTTTCCTTATTTGTTGTGCAAAGGGACAGTTGTAGGTCTTCGATATGTCTGTTACCTTTATTTGAGTGGGATCTAGCTTGCCCCCTGCACCCATTGAGCTCACTATTCTTAAACCTTTTTCATGGGCCGTTTTCAAGCAGGTAAGCTTGGGTGTAAGGCTGTCTATTGCGTCTATTATATAATGGGCGTCGGTGTCTAAAAGTTGGGCAATTGCTTCAGGTCGTATAAATTCATCGATTACCTGTAATGATAGTTCGGGGTTTATAGACAATAATCTTTCGGCCATGATGTTGACTTTGCGCTGACCGTGGTTGGTTGCCAATGCCGGTAATTGTCGGTTGCGATTACTGGGGTCAATCGTGTCGCCATCTACAATGGTCATTTTCCCAATACCACCGCGGGCAATAAATTCTGCAGCAAAAGATCCCACACCACCCATGCCCAATATTAAAACATGTGCATTGCTTAATTTGTTTAAGTTTTCTCGCCCTATCAGCAACTCAGTGCGAGATAGCCAACTAAAATCTATCATGTTGCGAAGATATTAGGCTTCTGTATTTTTTTAAACAAAAATGCCAATTCTTTTAAGGGAATTGGCATGAGTAGTTGTAGTGTAAGTGCACTAATTATTTATAAACATTCACCACGCAGGTGAAGTTCTGGATTTTTTCTATTTGTTGGTTTCGACTCATTTTACCCAATTTGTTTGTTTTGGGTAAACTAATTTCATTTGATTGGGGGATATTGCGCAGCATTTTCAATAGGGTATTAGAACTTATGGCATAGGTAATACCCGCGCTTTTACTTTCTTTGCCTGCCACAATACCAATAATGTTCCCGTTTGAATTGATTACTGGAGCGCCGCTTTGGCCAGGCTCTGCAGGCAGTTCTAGGCGGTACTGCATAGAGTCTCCTTGATAGCCATTTCTACTGCTAATATAACCTTCGCTATAGACAATCTCATCTTGGGGATAGCCCATTGTAAAAACGCGCTCTCCTAATGCCGATTTAGCATTAGCGAAGGAGTAAGGGAGATTTTCTTCTTTGCTAAATTTGAATTTTTCGGATTCTATTTTTAAAATGGCAATATCGGCACTGGCATCAAAGCTTACGGTAAATGCTTTGTAATAATTGCCATCTCTTGTTTGGATATACAGTGAATCTGCTCCTTCGGTAACATGGTAGTTGGTAACGATGTAGCCATCATTGCTGAGGGCAAAACCTGTTCCGCTATATTTATTGTCAATTGCAGGCTTGTTTGCTTTGCTGTTGAGATCTTTAATAATACGCGATTGCGATTTCTTAATGCCTTCAATTTCGGTGCGTACTCTGCGTAATTCGCTATATTTTGATGCGTTTTCTTGAGATTTGTTATTCCAAAAATGAATACCTATGGTTGCCAAAAAGGCTGCGCTCGCTGCAATCGCCGCTGTGCGCCAAAATTGTATTTGTTGAAAGATGGGGAAGGATTTTTTTTGAGCCTCAGATTTCAAATCGGTATGGATGCTGTTGAGGTTTTGTTTGAATTTTATTTGTGCCCCATTGCTGTATACAGAGCGCAACAACTGCACTGCCTCATTGAATTCATGTGCAAAAATAGGCTCCACAGATAAGCGTTGTTCCAAGTTGTGCACATCTTGAACGCTCATGGCATTGTTCACATAATCTTCAGCTATTTTCCAAATGTTGTTTTCGGTAATCATCACGGTTTCTCCTGTCTTTATTTTATTGGTGTACTTGAGCGGAATAAAACAATTTTTTTAAGCGCGCAAGGCATTTGTATTTTTGTGTTTTCGCATTGTCGGGGTTGGTATAGCCAAATTGCCCCGCTATTTCTTGCATACTTTTTTGTTCGTTGTAAAAGGCTTTTAATAAACTACTGCAAGGCTCTCCTAAAGCAATCATCGCCTTATTTAATTGATCAAAATGTTCTTCTCGCTCTTCTTGAATTTGAATATCGTCTTGATATACCTTGTTTTCTTGTACATCTTCATCTCCACTGTCGAAAGGCAAAAAATCGGGTCGTCTATTTTGATGTTCCAGTTTTTTATACCAAATGTATTTGGAGACAGCTACTAAATAAGTGCCTATTTTACAACTCAGCCTAAACTCTTCGTTTTGTGATTTCTGAAAAAGTACAGTCATCGCATCTTGAAAAACATCTTCCCCATCATCTGCAGTGCCACCACGACCCTGCACCCAAGCTAGTACTTGTTTGTAATTGTCTCGATAAACTTGCTCTGTTATTTTGCGATCATTGTTCGCAATACCTTCCAGCAGTTGATGTTCTTTTAGTAAAGAAAGTTGCACTTGTTAATACAGATTTTGATAAAAAGTAACCCAGCTTTTGAAAAGTTTTTTCTTAATTGAGGAATAACAAAGGTAAGGCTGAAATCGGTTTTCTATAGTTAATCAAGGATTGAAATTAGACTTAAAACGGCCTTTTTAGATATTTTTAAAAATATTTGAAATTATTGGGTTACCTTTTTCTCTTTTGGGTATTAATGGGAAATTAAACTTTAAAAAAACACAATTATGAAATTAGTTAAACTAAGCATCGTTGCCCTTTCTATGGGTCTTTTCTTGACTTCTTGCGGTGGTAACACTGAAGCTACTGCTCCTGCTGCTGATACTGCTGCTGTAGTTGCTCCAGTTGAAGAAGTTGCTGCTCCTGCAGTTGATACTGCTGCTGCTGCTGCTCCTGCTGCTGATACAGCTGCTGCTGCTGCTGCTCCAGCTCCTGCTGCTCACTAATATTAATTAGTAAAGCAATAGAAGGCATGCAACAATGCTATCTTATTAAAAAGACTTCGATGTACATCGAAGTCTTTTTTTTGTTCCAACTTTTTTTGTGTAAATAATTCCTGGTTTTTAACTACCCATTTTTACAATCAATTTAAATTCTTGTGCTGTAACAGCGCATACCGATAATCTGCCTTGGCGGATGAGTGATAAATTTTCTAATTCTGGCTCCTCTTTCATCTCTTTGAGTGTAACGGGATTCTTCAATTCTTTTATGGGTTTTAAATCCACCACAGACCAATTAGGGTCTTCTGTGGTCGGGTCTTGGTAGGCGGCCGTTACAACTTCTGCAATGCCTACCACACAGAGGCCTTCGTTGCTATGGTAAAATAAAACATGGTCGCCTACAGCCATTGCACGTAAGTTGTTACGCGCTTGGTAATTGCGTACACCATCCCAGAATGTTTGTCCTTCCTTTACAAATTGCGCCCAACTATATTTGAAGGGTTCAGATTTTACAAGCCAATATTGTTTTGCCATTTTTTTTGCCGAATTAAGAATTAAACATTTAAAAATCAACGTTTTAAAATGGAGCCTCTTCATCCATTGGGTCTATACTAAATCCTCCTCCCAAACCTTTGCCTTTATGAGCATTGCTATCAGGATTTTCATCGTCCCAATTTACTTTATTTGCTTTTGAGGGCATTGTTTGAAATCCACCTGGGATAAATAGTTTCGAGTCGCCAAACCCACTCGTATCTCGGCGAATGCCTGCTTGTGGATTGTCGCCTAGGGGTTTGAAATTTCCAAAACTTGTGTCGGGTAAATCAATAAATTTCTGGTACTCTTTGATAAACTGAAGTTTCACGGTAGCCGTGCTGCCACTTCTGTTTTTAGCAATATGGATATGGGTTTCCCCTTCTATAGGCTCTCCCATTTCATTGTTTTCAATTCCGTAATATTCTGGACGGTAAAGGAACATAACCATATCGGCATCTTGTTCGATAGCACCCGATTCTCGAAGATCACTTAATTGGGGTACTTTCGATTCTTTACGGGATTCTACCGCTCGATTCAATTGGGATAGAGCAATAATCGGAATCGATAATTCTTTAGCTAGGGCTTTTAAATCACGCGATATTTTACTGATTTCTTGTTCACGATTACCTGGTCCACTATTGCCACCACCGCCACTCATCAATTGCAGATAGTCAATCACAATCATCTGTATATCGTGGCGTTGTTTTAGTCGGCGAGCCTTTGCTCTTAATTCAAAAATATTGAGTGCTGCTTGGTCGTCAAGAAAGATGGGCATATTGCTCAACTTGTGCATGCGTTGCGTCAATTGTACAAATTCGTGCTCTTCCATACGGCCTTTTGTAATAGCATCCATGCTCACTTCTGTGGTAGCCGAAAGCATCCTTTTAACCAATTCTCCCGCACCCATCTCTAGTGAGAAGAATGCTACTGGGAATGGATGTTCGGAGTTCATAGCGGCATTCATAGCCAAGTTGAGGGTGAAGGCTGTTTTACCGACAGCTGGTCTGGCCGCTACAATGATCAGGGCATTTTTTTGCCATCCTGCGGTTACTCTATCGAGCTCTACAAATCCACTAGGTACACCAGTTACGTCTGAAGTACTGTTTTTAGCAGCCTCAATTTCTTTCACTGTTTCTACAAGTACTTCGGTAAGGCTCTTGAAGTTTTTGCGTAAATGTTTGTCGGTAATTTCGTACAGGCCTGTTTCGGCTTGGTCTAACAAGTCAAATACGTCAGTACTATCTTCATATGCACTGCTGATTACCTCGCCAGAAATGCGTATTAATTCTCGTTGAATGAACTTCTCCATCACAATACGCGCATGAGCCTCAACGTGTGCGCTAGATACCACATTCATGGTCAATTTTGTGAGGAAATAGGCGCCTCCTACCAATTCCAATTCTCCTGTTTTGCGCAGTTCTTCTGTAACTGTAAGCAAATCCACGGGCATCCCTTTATCAAATAGGCTGCGTACGGATGCATATATTTTTTGGTGTGCGTTTACATAAAAACATTCTGGGCTTTGGATGATTTCTAACACCTCAGCCATTTTGTCTTTTTCCAACATCATAGCCCCCAGTACCGCCTCTTCGAGTTCTGTGGCCTGAGGTGGTATTTTACCATACACCATCGAGCTGATGTCGGTCTTGTTCTTTCTTAAATTGCTAAAATCTTTTTTTAATCCTACTGCCATTATGGATATTTCTACTTGTGTTTTTTATAAAATTTCCTGTTTTCAATTTTTTACAGCCAGCTTTCATTCTTTACTCAGCATCCTTGCGTCGCCTTTCCGAACGGATTCAGCCGGGCGGGCACACTTCTAACTCATTCTTTTCTTCAACTTTGCTTGTTCGAAAGGGGGAGATTTTAATGAATCAAAAAAGCTTTTAAATAATGGAAAACATGCACCCTTTTTTCTTGCGGGGATGCTAAATTAGAAACAAAACATCGGCTACCGAAATAAAATTGATTTTAATTTCTGCTCTAAAAATTGAGTCTTCTACATATGCTATTCACACTATTTCTTAGCTAATCCACATTTATTCGCTGTTCTCCACATTTTATAAGCGCTAATCACATTCTCTTCCCATGCTTTGTTTTATACTCACCGATTGCCCCCAATTTTCTGTGGAAATTTTAAATTCAGCTGTCGCTTAAAAATCTCGTTCTCATTTCCTAATTGCAAGGCTTATCTTTGACAAAATTTTACCTTTTTCAATGACGATTTCTTATAATTGGTTACAACAATATTTACCCAAAAAATTAAGTGTTGATGAGCTTTCTGCTATACTTACTTCAATAGGCTTAGAAGTAGAGGGCGTAGAGCTAATAGAGTCTGTAAAGGGCGGTTTGAAGGGTTTGCTTATTGGCGAGGTGCTTACTTGTGAGCAACATCCTAATGCGGATAAGTTAAAGAAGACAACAGTGCATGTTGGTGGCGACAGGGTATTGAATATTGTTTGTGGTGCAGCCAATGTTGCCGCAGGACAAAAAGTGGTAGTAGCTACCCTGGGTTGTATGGTTCATCCCATTAATGGCGATGCATTTGAAATCAAAAAGGCCAAAATCCGTGGTGAAGAAAGTGAAGGTATGATTTGTGCTGAAGATGAAATCGGATTAGGCAATAGCCATGCAGGAATTATGGTTTTGCCAAATGAGGTTGTGGTGGGCACTTTGGCTGCTGATTATTTTAATGTACCCGCTGCCGATACAGCATTGTATATTGGCTTGACGCCCAATCGAAGCGACGCAATGAGCCATATCGGTGTTGCACGTGATGTTTGCGCTTACCTTAGCCATCACGAAGGCCAAAAATATGAAGTCATCATTCCATCAAGTCCCATACAGACACATAATGCACAGCACATAAAAGTAAATATTCATGAAAATGCTACAGATGCTTGTTTGCGCTACGCAGGTATCAGTTTAGAAAATGTACAGGTTGGCCCTTCGCCGGATTGGTTAAAAAGCGCACTGAACACCATTGGATTGCGTTCAATCAATAATGTCGTAGACATCACCAATTATGTACTGCATGAGTACGGGCAGCCTTTACATGCATTCGATTCGGATAAAATTTCAGGTCAACAAATTAAGGTGCAGCATCTTTCTGAAGGGACAAAATTTGTGACCCTTGACGAAAAAGAGCGTTCTCTTTTTGCCGAAGATTTGATGATTTGCGATGCCGAAAAAGGACTTTGTATCGCCGGAGTTTTTGGTGGTAATAATAGTGGGGTTACAGAATTCACAAAAAATATTTTTCTTGAAAGTGCTTATTTTACAGCATCTTCAGTTCGTCGCACTTCATTACGCCATGCTTTGCGTACGGATGCTGCTACTCATTTTGAGAAATGTGTCGACATAAATAATGTTCTTCCTGCTCTGCAGAGGGCCGCATCTTTAATGGTTGAAATTGCCGGCGCAACAATTGCTTCCAGCATCCAAGATATTTATCCAAAACCTCTTGAAGAGATTAGGGTAAGTGCAACGTATCATTACATCCAAAGCCTCAGTGGTAAACAATATTCGCCCAAGGCCATTAAAGGAATATTAACTGCTTTGGGATTTGAATATGTTGCAGATAATGCAGAAGGATTTACAGTAAAAGTACCCAGTAATAAAAATGATATAACCCTAGCGGCTGATCTTGTCGAAGAGATTGTGCGTATTGATGGATTAGATCAAATTGAAATCCCTAAAAGACTCAACATTTCTTTGTTAAAACCATTGCCCAATGATCGAGCCCAAAGAGATAAAATAGCTACATCCCTTTGTGGTATGGGCTTTCAAGAAATTGTAACGAATAGCATCACCAACAGTAAATATTACCCTGAAGCAACGCCGATGGTGCGGATGATCAATTCCCTAACCAGCGAATTAGATGTCTTGCGGCCATCCATGTTAGAGTCTGGCTTGGAAGTGGTTCATTATAATGTGAATCGCAAAAGTCAAAACCTTGCTCTTTTTGAATTTGGACATGTTTACAGTACCAGTGGGCCTGGTCAATACCAAGAAACACCTATTGTTGCTTTATGGATTTCGGCACTTGTGCGCGAGGCGAGTTGGAGCCAGAAGGCAGAACCTGTAAATCTATTTTACGTGCGTTCTGTAATAGAAAATTTACTACAGATTTCAGGAATTGATAAAGTAGCAGCCCAAGTGGACGATCAAGATGTATTAGGGTGGAAATGGAAAAATGAATCACTTTGCTGGGTACAAAAAGTGCCACAAGAAAAATTAAAGCGCTTTGAAATCAAACAAGATGTGTACTATGCCGAAATCAATTGGCAATTGTGGTCTAAAGCGATGACTGCCCATAAGATTAAGTACACCGAAGTGCCCAAATACCCTGCTGTTCAGCGCGATCTTGCATTGGTGCTGGATCGTTCAACCCCTTTCGAAGAAGTACAAAAAGTGACAAGACAATTGCAATTATCTTCCCTAAAACGTTTCGAATTGTTCGATATTTTTGAAAGCGAAAAATTAGGTGTAGATAAAAAATCGTATGCGCTGAATTATACTTTTCAATTGGCCGATAGAACTTTGACCGATATAGAAATTGAAGAGCAGATGAAACAACTCATTAACGCTTATACCCAAAAATTACAAGCACAAATAAGATCATAATGAAAGAACTTGAAGTAGTACACCAAAAAGTCGCGGTGTTGGTAGAAAAGTACCAACAAGCAATAGCAGAAGTTGCTAAATTGAAAGAGCAGTTGGAGCAAAAGAATATGGAATTGGGAGAAGCTCATTTACAAATCAACATCATGAAACCTGCGCTGGATGAAGCTCAGGGAGCATCTTCTGAAAAGGTAGTGTTGCAAACACAAATCGATAAAGCCATGAATGATGTTAATAAAATTTTGGCCTTGTTGGATGCTGAATAAGCCTAGGCAAAATAAATGCTGGTTCTTTTTGGCTTGTGTTTTTACTGTTTTGTACAGTTCTTGCACCAGCGATAGAAATCCGTGCCTAGAACCAAATATATCTAAGGTTCAGGTTTCGTGCTATCAGTTTAAAAGTGGTGAGTACTCAGATACAGCTCTACCCAATGCTATTTTTGCGAGCCTTGATATAGATTCTGCACGTTATTGGTATTGGGGTGTGAAAGCCATGAGTAAATTTGATTTGCCTCTATCACCCAAAAAGGATACAGCACGTTGGATATTGCAGGCAGATTCTGCCTTTTCGCTGATTGATACGCTCACTTTTGTTTATGAAACAAAGCTGAAATTTATTTCCAATGCCTGTGGATATAGCCACGATTATTTGATCAAACAAATAATAAGCACCAATCGAAACATAGATTCTGTAAGGGTTTCTAATCATTCTGTCACCACAAAAGCAGGTATTGAAAATGTCAAAATTTATTTTTAATCTGCTTTTTGTTTTGAGCACTTTTTCTCTTGCGGCACAAGACCGCAAAGAGGACAGTCTTTTGGTCGACAAGAAGGATTCAGGACATTTGTTGCGTTTTAGTTTTGATGCTAGTAAGTTATTGTTGAATCAATTGGTTGATCAACGATCAGTCTACGAATTTGGAGTAGATTATTATGTCAAAGGAGCCATTTATGCCGTTGCTGAAACGGGTTTTGGTCGTTCCAATATTGATTATCCCGACCTGAAATATACCACCACAAACACTTTTTTTAGAGGAGGCATTGACAAGTCTTTATTCCCTAGAAAGAAGCCACAGGATTGGGGGATGGGTTTTTTTGGTTTGCGATATGGAGTCGGTTTTATTCAACGAAAAGAAGCAAGCTATAGCACAAACGATGGCTTGGGAACTATCATTATGGGAACAGTCCCTTCCGCCACTTTTTCAGCTCATTGGATAGAACTTACCGGCGGAATGAAGCTAGAATTGTTTCATGGTTTTTTTGCTGGATGGACTGTTCGGGCAAAGTTTTTGCTCAATCAAAAATCCTTTGGAGATCTAAAACCAGCTTATATTGCAGGTTATGGTGCTGGTGAAAAGGCCACAGCATTCGATTATAATTTTTTCCTTTCTTACGCACTTCGGTGGTCTGCCCAAAAGTAGTCTTTTTGGATGCGTGCATTTTCTTTGTTCTATCATGAAAATACTCATTATTCGTTTTTCCTCAATTGGTGATATTGTGTTGACTACGCCCATTGTGCGTTGCATCAAACAGCAAAAGCCTGATGTTGAAATTCATTATTTGACCAAGAAAGTCTTTGCACCTATTCTTGCTGCTAATCCCTATATTCATCAAGTTCATGAATTGGGTGATCATTTGCAGGAATGCATCCAAAATTTAAAAACAGTAGGCTTTGACATAGTGATTGATTTGCACAAAAACCTGCGTACAGCAAGGGTTAAAAAGGCATTGCGCACAGAGTCTTTTGTATTCGACAAATTGAATGTTCAGAAATGGTTTTATGTCAATTTAAAAATCAATTTGATGCCCGATAAAAGTATTGTTGAGCGCTATTTTGATGCTATTAAATCTCTAGGGGTACGTAATGATGGGCAAGGTTTGGATTATTTTATACCCGATACAGACAAAACGGAACACAAAGACATTCCTATGAGTCATTGGGCTGGTTATGTTGGCTTTGTAATTGGTGGTTCATTTGCGACCAAAAAATTACCCATTGAAAAGTGGCAGGAAATCGTTGCTTTTTGCCCAATTCCCATCATTTTACTTGGGGGGCCAGAAGATAGAGCCGATGCTGAGATGATTGCCCAAATCGACCCCGTTAAAATTTATAATTCTTGCGGGAAATTTTCAATTAATGAGTCTGCCGATTTGGTAAAAAAAGCCAAGATCATCATTACCAATGATACCGGATTGATGCATGTGGCTGCAGCATTCGAAAAACCCATCATTGCACTTTGGGGAAACACGACGCCTCAGTTGGGTATGTTTCCTTATTATGGTTATAATAATTTAAAAAACACTATATCACCTGAATTATTACACATTGAAAATAAACAATTGTCTTGTAGGCCTTGTAGTAAAATTGGATTTGACACTTGCCCTAAAAAACATTTTAAGTGTATGAACAATCTAGATTTGAGCGGAATAGATATTTTTATTAGAAAATATATCTGATTCTCCAACCAAACAAATTCAATTTACGTCTTCTAAGTGCCTGAAATGTTAATTTCTGTTGAAATTTTTTTAGGAACAAATTTGCATATTCGAGCCAAATACAATAAATTTGTTAGCATTTGAAAAATATGAGCACAATGAAAAAATTATCCTCAAGCCTATTACTGATATTTACGCTTGTTTTTGTATTGTTTTCGGCAACCAATGTCCAAGCCAACAGAGCGGCAGCAGGCGAAATTGCCTACAAGTGGGTTAGTGATTCAACCTACTTACTTACCTACACTTTTTACAAAGATTGTGCTGGTCCAACTGCAGAGCCCTCAACGATTAATGTTTGTTATTTCAACACCTGTAATATTGATAGAGGAAACGTTACTTTGAATAAAAAAACGCCTCTTGGAAGTAATGGTTTACCAGTACAAGATGTATGTTCGGGTACATCCTCAACAACATGCTCTTCACCTGCAGGAACCTTAAGGGGATATCGTAAATGGGTGTATGAAGGAACGGTTACTTTGCCCTCCAAGTGCGGTTCTTGGCGTTTTGTAGTGTCTATTGGTTTACGTAATGGTGCGATTACCAATTATACCGTTCCTGGTGCTGCAAACAATTTGTATACAGAAGCAACGCTGAATAATATTGACGCTCCTACAAGTTCTTCTCCGACTTTTGCTTTGGATCCCATTCAATACATGTGTAGCGGAGTAAAGCAACATTTTTCATATTCAGGTGTAGATGCGGATGGCGATGTGCTTACCTACTCACTAATAGATCCTGCTAGTGCCGCTGATAACCAAACCACTTGTACTTTTCCTCCTACTCCAGCTAGTTATGTTTTTGCAGGCGGAGCTCTTAGTGGTACTTCACTTGCTACAAACCCTTTTGCTACTGGCGGTTCTTTTAATTTAAACAGTACCAATGGCCTTATGTCCTTTACACCAACAGCGGCACAAGTGCCTCAATTGGCATTATTGGTAACGAAGCGTCGTGGTTCAAAAGTTGTAGGTAGCGTTATTCGCGACATGCAATTTGTTGTAAGTACAGGCTGTACTCCTTCTGGCACTGCTTTTGCGATTAACTTCCCTGGTTCTACGGGTGTATTGAATGCAGCCGCTCTCACTCCTGGTCCTGCTGGTGTGCCTACTGTAGGCGCTGTTGTTTGTCCTCATTCTCCTCATACCATTCGTTTCAGTATTACTGCAAATCCTGGTGTTACGATTAATAACGTTACCGACAACAGTTCTACTTTCGCACCAACAGCATCTACCTCTACCATGTCTCCTTATGTTGGTTTGGGAACAAGAACGGTTACCGCAAGTTTTAATTGGACTCCAAACCAAACAGATGAAGGTCAACAATACATTGTTGTGAGAAGTGAAGTATGTAGTCCAGGTTCACCGATTGTATATCGCGTAGACTCTATACCTATATATGTATCCCTTACTGTGAAGATTTTCCCTAAGGATACCATGATGTGTTTTGGTGAATTCACTACTCTTTGTGTTCGTCCTTCTCAGTTTCCAGGTATTACTACCGATTGGGCTATCACAGTGCCGGGTTCCGGTTTGCCAACAGGTGGGACATTAGGTATTTCTAGCCCTACTGATTCATGCACTGATGTTGCTCCTTCTTCTACTACTACATATTTGGTTACCACCAATCATCCTTCTTTTTGTAATAGAATAGAACCCGGAAAAACAGCCTTGACGACTAACCAAGACGAAATCAAAATTGTTGTGGTTAATCCTAAAATTGACGTTGGACCGGATACAGTAATGTGTAGCTACTCTCAATTACAATTGAATTCCAATTTATTGAATCCTCAGCCCGAGCTTACCTACAAATATCAGTGGGGTCCTAACCCGGGTTCAGTAAACCCAGGACCAATCGCGTTCTTGTCAGATCCTAATATTCCTAACCCGATATTGCGTTTCCCTGCAGGTACTCCTCTGTCGAGTATCCCCGATACGATTGAATATATAATGAAGTTGACTCCTTTCCCCGACACTACTTGTTTGCGGTTTGACACGATAAAGATATTTGTGCTCAAAGGCTTTTATCTACTGACGGGTGATACACTGGCAAGTAATACGGGCCTGGGTCATTTAGGAAGACAAAAAGGCGTGAGCGATACGGCCATTTGTAATGGACAAACGATTACTTTATTAGGTTTGGGTGATCAAAGATATAATTATATATGGACGCCCGCTACCGGAGTATCTACACCCAACGGTTTCTTGTCGGGTATGACGATTACACCAACGGGTACGACTACCTATGCGCTTACTGCATCGAGATCAGGTTGTAGAGATAGTACTAAATTGCTTACTATTTTAGTTGAGCCTACTCCAGTTGCAGATATTGGTGCAGATCAGTCTATTTGTTTTGGAGATACACTTAATTTATTTGCAAACATCACACCAGACCCTACCGTATTTACGCAATACAAGTATAAATGGTCTCCAGGTGGTGCCTTATCTCGCGCCGATACCTTCTTCTGTTATTTTACAGGATACTTGACACAGCAAATCAAATTTACGGTAACGACGCCGGCTGGTTGTACAGGAGTAGATAGTGCTGTTTATACGGTTCAACCAAGAGCATTCTTAACGAAAGGAAACGATACCGCAATCTGTCCTGGAGATGTGGCTAAATTGAGTGTTGCAGGTGATGATAAATTGGTTGGTGTAACTTGGAAACCTGCTTCTACCATTGATTCTATTCACTCCCTTACACCGATTGTTACGCCAAACCATAGCACAAGCTATGTAGTAGTGGGTACAGATAGTAATAGTTGTATTGATTCCGCGGTAGTGAATGTCACTGTTTATCCTCGTGCACTTATCTATTTACCTGATAGTGCTACCATTTATCCTGGTGATGTTTATTCCTTAGATCCTCAAGGTAATAGTCTATATTACACATGGTTCCCTCCAATAGGCTTAGATTTCCCAAGTATTGCGAATCCAAAAGCCTCACCAAAACTAAATACAACGTATTATGTAACAGGTGTTACAGATGCTGGTTGTGTTGCAGAAGACTCGATTCATATATTTGTGTCTCCCGATTCACAAATTGACGTTCCTAATGCATTTGTTCCTGGTCGTGGTGATAATAACAAATTCAAACCTGTTCACTTGGGTACAGCAACATTAAAATCCTTTACTGTTTACAACCGTTGGGGTGTGAAAATGTTTGAAACGACCAATATTGAAGAAGGTTGGGATGGTAACCATATCGGCCAACCACAACCATTAGGTGTTTATGTGTATGTCTTAGAAGCCGTTACTGCTAGTGGAAAAGTAATTTCCAAACAAGGTAATGTAACGCTAGTAAGATAATATTATTAGATTGCCGAAAAATGAGCACAATGAATAAGGTATCGATTACACATTTTTTATTAAATTTTTTACAGCAATAGATCAAGCAATACTGTTCAAGCTTACTGTAGCTGCCACAGTTATAGGCAAGATTTTACATGATGAATACAGCATATAAAGACAAATTAGTTAAACATTACCTCAAAATTTTTAAACTATAAATTATCCTTTAGTTATGAATACTTTTATCAAACAATTCAAAAGTTTTGTTTTAATAGTACTTCTTGTATTATTATCCAAAGAGACCTCTGCCTCCCACTATGCAGCTGCAGATATCCATGTGGATTATATAGGTACAGGCCCTACGGACTATACGTACAAAATTACCTTGAATCTATACAAAGCTTGTGAATGGGGTAATGCTAGCTTGCCTACTACTACTACCTTAAACTGGAGCTCAAGTTGTTTTCCAGGAGGAAGTACTACCATGACAACGCCTGTAATTGATACTTTAGATCAGTTGTGTGATACTTTTAAATCTCAAAACTCATGTAGGGTTGCTACTTCAACATTCTTTCCGGCATTTGTGCGTCATACCTTTGTGAGAACAGTTACTTTGCCTGGCCCTTGTATTGATTGGGTTTTTAGCTGGTGTGAATGCTGTAGAAATGCAGGCATTAGAAACTTAACAGGCCCTGGTGGTGTTGGTTTGTATGTAGATGCCATGATTAACAATAGCAAGAAAGCGAATGTAAATACACCTCGTTATGCCATAGATCCTATTCCTTATTTTTGCCAAAATGTAACGGCTTTTTTCCCCAATGGTCCTAACGATCCAGATTTGGATAGTATGGTTTCTTTGAATCAACAACCTAGAGATTGTCCTGCAACGGTTATTGGTTATGCAGCTCCTCATTCTTTGATTAATCCTATTGCTTCGGATATTACAGTTCCTTACACTGTTGATGCGAATACTGGTACCTCTGTATTTAAGCCTACTCTAACTGGTAAATTTGTTTTAGCATTCAAAACAATTGACTACGACCGTACGACGGGTGAGTTGATGGGGTACACTACACGTGACGTTCAGGTATCTGTATTGGGATGTTCTGCACCACCCCCCACGAATGATTCAACGGTTAACGACCCTGTAGGTTGTTACCAAGATACGGTTACCAAAACACTTTTTGTATGTCCTGGTCAGCCGATGCGTTTTTCAGTCGGTTCTACTTCCAATTCTTTAATTAATGCGATTTATGCAAGGTGGGATGTTTCCAAATTGCCTGGTGCAACCTATACCAGTACAGGTGATGGAACGGCAAGAGCTGTTGGAACTTTAGTTTGGACGCCTTCTAAATCGGATGTTGGAGACCACGTTTTAAGTTTGCGTTTTGTGGATTCTACATGTTCTTTAGGTCAACCATTGATAACGGAGACTTATTATGTAATCAAGATAACAGTATTGCCTTTTGTAGATGGCGGTAAAGATGGTTTATATTGTATTCCTGGCGGTGCCGCATGGAAAATGCAGACGGCTTCGAACCCAGGTATGCGTTACAAATGGACTAGTTTGTTTGGTTCGCCAACCTTCCCTCCTCCATTTATGGATGATGATACTTTAGCGAGCCCAAGCGTGAAGCCTGGTGTATTGACAAGATATGTAGTCGTAGGTGATGTCTATCGTGGCCCTTATCGTTGTACTACACGCGATACAGTTGATGTTAATATCGGTACTCCGCTGATTAGCATCGATGCTGGTCCGGATCAAGTAGTATGTGCGAACAAACCGATTAGCCTGAAAGCAAACATTAGTCCATTAGGTTCTCTAGACTTTTTGAGATGGAGCCCTGGTGTTACCTTAGATGATTCTACTAAATTGAATGCTATTGCCACTGCATTCATTAGTACAGATTATATCATATTCGCTCAAGATAAAAACGGTTGTGGTTATACAGATACCACAAAAATCATAGTAGATGGTTTCCAACCGCTCATTGCGCCATTTGCATCTCGAGATACTGTTTGTCCAGAAGGCTTTACACAATTATTCTCAAATGTGAGTCAGCAACCTTGCGGAATTGCTCAAAGTTCTTGTAGTGGTGGTGTTCCGACCGATAAGATTGTGGGTACAGGTACTATATCATCTTTAAGTCCTACTCCATTCTTCCACACAGCTGCATCAGCGGGTCAGCGTATGCAAATTTTGTATCGTCGTGATGAGTTGTTGGATGCCGGTATCAAAGCAGGCTTTATTAATTCGATGTCGTTTAATTTACCTGTTAAAAACACTACCGACTCTTTCTATAAGTTTACTATAAAAATGGCTTGTACGCCTGAAGCTTCTTTAAGCGGTAGTACTATAAGTAGCTATCCTGGTACTGTAGAAGTTTATCCAGCGCGTCGTATTTTCACTAATTCTGGATGGAATGACTTTGTTTTCCCCAATGCCTATTATTGGGATGGTTCATCTAATCTCGTTGTAGAGATTTGCTGGAGCAAAATGTCTGGTACCTACGGAGGTACACCAGAACCAGTGTATTCAAGTAATACTGGCTTTACGAGTGTGAAGTATATCCCATCTTATAGCTTACCCGCTCCAGGAATGGGTGATGGTTGTAGCTTAGCAACAGGTACGCCGTTGTTGGCCTCTACACGCCCCAATACAAGATTTAATGTATGTATAACACCAAGCTTACTCTCTTATTCTTGCACGCCAACGAGCTATTTAAGCCAAGCAGACTCGGCTAATACGAATGTTGATGGTATCAAAGAC
>JAIXWS010000097.1 GCA_027491165.1 Sphingobacteriales bacterium
CATTGTTTTGATGATCTTTTATCTACAGCAAATATAAGGCAGCAATAGCTAGTTTGTTTATTGTTTCCCTTTACTATAGCATAGCATATTGAAGGGGGATTATGCTAAATGTAATAATATTGTGCTTCAATCGCTTTTGTTTACCATGTCTTTCCCATCATTTTTTGTGTTCATTTTATTGTTCAGTAGCTCAGTAGTGGTAGCCCAAAAATCCGACTATGGCGCTTTGAAAAATGGCGACATCTTATTTCAAGATTTGGATTGTGGCGGCCTTTGTGATGCTATAGAGCAAGTGACTCAAAGCTATGGCGGAAGGCACTTTTCGCATATTGGATTGGTGAGTATAGAAGGAGATAGTTTGTATATTATTGAGGCTATTGGCAATAAGGTACAGCGTACCCCATTGAAGGATTTTACCCACAGAAATAAGAATGAAATATTGTTAGGCCGTGTCCTTAAGGCTTATGAAAAAATAGTCGCTCAAGCAGTGCATATCGCTCAAGAGCAAATAGGTGTTCCCTACGATGACGCCTTCATCTATGACAATGGGAAATACTATTGCTCAGAATTGCTCTACGACGCCTTTAAGCAAGCCAATGGCAACCAAACTTTTTTTGAGCTTCGGCCTATGACCTTTAAGAAACCCAATAGCAATGAGTTTTTTCCGGTATGGGTAGACTATTATCAAAAGCTGCAGATGCCCATCCCCGAAGGGATGGCAGGAATCAATCCAGGAGGGATTTCGATGTCTAAAAAATTACAGATGTTTCTGTACAAAAAAGATTAAAACTGGTAGCGCAAAGCAATCACTAAATTGCGGCCTGGAGCACTCATCCCACTCGCAAAATAGCGATAGTTCTTATCGAGAATATTTTCCACAGCCACTTGTAGCATTAATTGCTGCACCAATGTTGCGCCTATACGGAGGTTTAGGGTATACCAACTGGGCATGCCGTTTGCGGTAGCGTAGAGCAAATTGTCTTCGCCGCCTGGATTGTAGTCGGCTAATTTCTTTTTACCATTATACAAAGTGTAGAGCTCACTGTACCATTTCTCCTCGGCATAACGCATGCCTATTCTGCCAGTTATGGGTGGAATATGGTCGAGCGGTACTAGTGTGGTATCATTGTCATAACGACCATAAGTGTAATTGATAGAAGCAAACATCGAGAAGTTGCTTGTTGGTTTAATAGTGCCTTCTAGGCCGCCCCCATACAAGAAGGCTTTGGCTTTGTTTTGACTGGCAAATACCCTGGTCATATTGCCGTTGTACAAGGCAGAGTCTTGCCCATTATAGCTAAAGAAATCGGTAACAATGGCATTATTGAAATTAGTGTAAAAGCCATATCCACTAAGGCTTGTTATACCCTTGCTATACTGCATCCCGATTTCATAATTCTGCGTGTATTCTGCTTGTAAATTGGGGTTGGGCACAATGAGTTGGTTTTTATTCGACTCAAATACTTTGGCCATGTCGTCTATGTTGGGTGAGCGAAAACCAGTAGAAAAATTGGCTGTTAAACGCAAATGATTGTCGGGCATGTAGGCCACACCCAAATTGCCCGTAAGCGCAGTATGGTTTTGCTTGAGGTCGGTGATGGGTAGTTGAAATTGAATGGCCGTATCTAGGATTGTTGAGTGCAAATAGGTATAGTTAAAGCGAATGCCATCATTAATGACCACTTTGCCTTCATTTAATTTCCAAGTATGTTGGGCAAACACTCCCAATAAATTCATGTTGTTCCTGCCATCCGGGTAGCGGGTATCTATTTTAGAAGTTGCACCTGTATTGATGTTCAGCCCTTGGGCTTCTGATTGTAAAAAGTTGAATTGTGCATCCGTACCCACACTCAGCTCATGTACTTTTCCTTTTTTGCGTGCAGCTATCGTGTAGCCCAAGACATTGATACGCTCCTCTCTTTGGTTCAATACTGTTTTGCCAAAAGCTCTATTATTTCTACTTTCTTTCCAGAATTGGTGGCTTAATGTGCTCGTAACATCATCAAAGAAACCCCGCAATTGTGCTGCTTCAAATTTGTAGGCAGCTAAGCTTCTCACTTGCGGTCCATAATACCATTCAGCATTTTTGGCTACTCCACTTGCATTTGTTTCGGTTAATCGATCGTAGCGGGGTATATTGCTCGAGTTGGATAATTGAAAATTGATGCCATGTTTTATATTCTTGTTAGGAGCAAAAGTGATTTTTTGTAACAAATCGAATTGTTGGTATCCCGTAGCGATTTGTTTATAGGGATTGGGGTTTTTCACCATAGAATCTTGCCCATTGATGCGCTGCACTACAAAATTCTTTTTCCAAATTTTGGTGATGGAATCGGCTCCGTTTTTGCCTTGCATCAAATCGTCGAATTGCGAAAAAGTGACATGGGTAAGGGATGCCCATTTTCTGTTGCCAAAGCTAATGCCCGCACTAGTGGTGTTTTCTCTATTTACAGTTGAATAGCGAAGCAAGGCATTGACGCCTGTAATGTCAACGCGCTTATTTTTTCCCAAAATGGGGTCTTTGGTTTTTAATAAGATGACGCCACCCAATGCATCACTACCATGCAGGGTAGAAGCGGGCCCGCTCAACACTTCTATACGGTCTAGTATATTATTATCCACGCTGATAATGTTCTGTAAATGCCCCGATCTGAAAAGGGCATTGTTATAGCGGATGCCATCAATATTCAATTGTATTCTGCTGGCTTCGAAACCACGCAGTACGGGACTACCACCACCTTGCTGGCTTTTTTGTACAAAGATTTGCCCTGTATTACTCAGCACATCTGCGGTGTTTTGGGCATTCATTTCGCTCATTTGTTTGGCGCTAATGACATCCACTTTTTGCACCACATTTTTCATTTTTTCAGGAAATACATTACCTGAAACAATTACCTCGTTGAGGTTTTTTTGAAAGGGGCTTTGATTTTTTTCTTGTGCATGAGCGGCCATAGCCAAAATAGCCGCAAAGGCTAACAGGAATTGTTTTTTCATCGATACTTTCAAGGCTTTAATTGATGATCATATTATCGATTAAGCGCACATTTCCCACTTTTGCAGCAATCAGCGCCACCATTTTTTTGTTAGGGTCAAATTCGCTGAGCGGTTCTAAGCTATCCGCATCGGCAATAGCGATGTATTCGGGTTCTATTTTTTTTGCCTTCATTAAGTCGGCACACTCTTTGGCTACGATGGCAAAAGGACTATTGAGTATCGACTTGCTTTGTATCGAAACGAGGCATTGGTAAATGATAGCGGCGAGGGCACGCTGTGGTTCATTGAGCCGTCGGTTGCGGGAGCTCATAGCTAATCCATCCGCTTCACGCTGGGTAGGGCAAGCCACAAATTCTATTTTATCAGCAAGGCCCATTTGCTTGCACAAGTTTTTTACCACCGCGCATTGTTGGTAATCTTTACTGCCCATATAAAGTGCATCGGGCTGCACCATATTGAGTAAAATAGCCACTACCTTGCCCACGCCATTAAAATGCCCAGGTCTTTGAGCCCCTTCAAATACGGTTTCTAAAAATCCAAAATGATATTCCTGAGCATTTTCTGGCCCATTAGGGTATATTTCCTGTAGGGTAGGTAGGAATAAAACATCGCATCCGGCGGCACTCAATAACACAATATCATCGGCAATAGCATGAGGGTATTTGTCAAAATCTTGCTTGTCGTTAAACTGCGCCGGGTTGACAAAAATGCTACAAATAGTCAGTTTTTGGGATTGTCGAGCACTATTGATCAAAGAAATATGCCCCTTATGCAGCGCCCCCATGGTGGGTATAAAACCAATTGAGCGCCCCAAATTTCGTTGGCTATCAATGTAGTTTCGCAATTCAGCGCTTGTTTTGAATACAATCATAATGCAATTTTAAATGAGCGGCTGCAAATAAAACCAATTTCAATTTAATATTTTAGTAATTTTGCATCCTAAAATTTTTTGACTTTTTCCAAGGTCATCCATTTTCAATTAAATTAAAAGCATGACGGTAGATACCAAAAAACGAATTCTGATTATTTGCAACGAGCTTTCTCCCTATTTAGAATTTTCTGATTTTGCTAACGTGTTGAATAGATTAGCGATTAAGACTTTTGAGGCTGGGATTGAGATTAGAGTAATAATGCCCCGTTTTGGAGTCATCAACGAACGCCGCCATAAATTGCATGAGGTGGTTCGTCTTTCTGGTATCAATATCATTGTAGACAAAGACGATTATCCCCTCATTATCAAAGTAGCCTCTCTGCCCAATGCACGCTTACAGGTTTACTTTATGGATAATGACGATTACTTTAAGCGTAAGTTCGTTTTCCGCGATGAGCATGATCATTTTTATGATGATAACGCAGACAGAATGGTATTCTTTTGCAAAAGCGCTCTTGAAACGGTTAAGAAGTTTGGATGGCCTCCCAACGTTATCCATTGCCATGGCTGGATGACTTCATTGGTGCCTTTGTTTTTGAAAACGACTTACAAAAAAGAGCCTGTATTTAATTTTTCAAAGTCTATTTACACCGTTCAGGCCGATCAGTTTAAAGAAAAATTGAACGATCAGTTTATAAAGAAGGCCATGATTAGTGCCGATATCAAAGAAAAAGATTTAGAGCCCTTCAAAGATAGAACCAATGCAGCCATGACCCTTGGCGGCGCCAAATATGCCGACATTGTTATTATGGGTGATAAAAAAATCAGCACTAAAATAACAGACGAAATAAAACCGAGCAGAACGAAAAAAGTTATTCCCTTTTCACCAGAATGGGAAGCCGATATTACTGCTTTGATAGACTTGTATAAAAGCTTAACAGACTCTTAGTTTTGTTTTTGTTTTCTTCGCTCTAAATCTTATTTCCATTGGCTTTGCGTTTTACCTCTCTCTCCGTAGTCTCGGCAATTGTTGCAGTGTCTATACTTTTTTCGTCCTGTAAAGAAAATACCGTTATCCGCACAGATGTTGTGCCCGCAGTGGATAACATTAGTGTTTTTGGTACGGATACTTTGACGATTCTTACCAAAACCGTGCAAGACGATACTGTGGTGAGTAACGCATTCACCACTAGTTTTCCGGTATATGTGGGTGTAGGCAATATTAGTTTTGATCCCTATTTTGGCAAAACGAGCTCGAGCTTTTATTTTCAAGTAAGACCGCCTCAAGACAATTATACTTTTGATAAAACAAAATATCAGATCGATTCTGCAGTGCTTATTTTACCATACAGTGGCTTTGCTTTTGGCGATACCACCAATAGTGCAGGAACGCAAACGATTAAGGCATTTAGAATGAAAGAAAAAATCTATCTCGATAGCATTTATTATACCTATTCGCCTGCCAAAAATGTTGAATCCACCCCATTTGCCAGCGCCAATGTGGTAATCGCTGATTTAATCAAAAGCTACCGCGACTCTACCATTGTGGCTGGTAAAAAAAGACCTTCTCATGTGCGTTTGCGGGTTAATGATGCTTTAATGAATGAGCTTATTGACAAAACAGGCGCTTCAGAATATACCAATACCGCCAACTTTTTAAACTTCTTCAATGGTATTTATATCAGCGCCGAAGCGGGTTCTGGTAATACTATTCCTTATTTTAGATTGACGGGCGATGACATCTATCGTAAAGCCGGTATCTTGATGTATTACCATAGCAAAAACAGCAGTGGTCTGATAACAGATACGCTTATCGCATCCTATCCTTTTGATCCTACGGCCTCTCAAACCAAAACAGGATTTTTTAGCAGGGTAACGCGCGACTACAGTGGCACGCCTGTTAAAGAGCTTTTTTCTTCTACAGCCAATAGCGATAATACCTTTGCCATTCAAAACTTACCGGGTGCAGCAGTAGAATTGCGTATCCCTTATGCCAAAAATTTGCCCAAATGCATTGTCAATAAAGCAGAATTGGTCATCACCCAGATATCTTCTCCATTGGAGACCATGTTTCAAGTACCTACCCGTATTTATCCTGAAGTTATGGATGAATTTGGCAATAGGCTTGTTATTGCCGATCGATTGCCCCTATCTTCTAATGCGGCACTTTTTTTTATCGATGGTAATTTACGCAGCGCTCTTGTTGACGGCAAAATTGTCAATCAATATGTGCTTAATTTCCCGAGAGAATTACAGAATGCTATTGTAGAACAGCGAAAAGAACTTAAATTGCGGATCAATGGTACCGAGACTTTTTTAGGTGCTTACAGATTAACCGCAGCCGGGAGCAATTATAGCCAACCTGCATACAGAATTAAGTTGAATGTAGTCTATACTAAACTTTAAAAAAACAACCAATCAAATATGTGTGGCATAGTAGCATATATTGGCAACAAAGAAGCCTATCCAATTCTCATTAAAGGGCTTAAAAGACTAGAGTATAGAGGATATGATAGCGCAGGGGTAGCCTTACTCGATAGAGATTTAAATATTTATAAAAAGCAAGGAAAGGTTTCTGTTCTTGAAGAATTTGCAGCGGGCAAATCTTTAGGCGCAACTGTGGGGATTGGCCATACCAGATGGGCCACACACGGTGTACCCAATGACGCCAACGCACATCCTCATCTATCTAATTCTGGAAATATTGCCCTCATTCACAATGGTATCATTGAGAATTATGGACCCATTAAAGAGGTTTTGTTGAAACGGGGTTATGTTTTCCATTCCGAAACAGATACCGAGGTCTTAGTCAATTTAATAGAAGAAGTTCAAAAACAAGAAAATGTATCACTAGATGAAGCAGTGCGTATTGCCCTTAACGAAGTTATCGGTGCTTATGCAATCGTGGTCATTGATAAAAATAATCCTGATGTACTCATTGCCGCCCGTAAAGGAAGTCCTTTGGTTTTGGGAATTGGTGAGCAGGAATTTTTCGTAGCATCAGATGCTTCTCCCATCATAGAATTTACCAAAAATGTAATTTACCTCGACGAAGAAGAATATGTAGTGGTGCATCGTAACGGCAGTTTTACCATTCGAAATTTGGGTAATGTGGTGAAATCCCATGCTATTCAAACCTTAGAAATGAACCTCGAGGCTATTGAAAAGGGTAATTTTGAACACTACATGCTCAAAGAAATTTATGAGCAGCCCAAAGTCATTGAAGATTCTTTTAGGGGTAGGATGAATGCGGCCGGTGGATGGGTGAAGATGGGTGGTATTACAGAATACAATAACCGCATCAACAAGGCAGATCGTTTTTTGATCACGGCCTGTGGCACCTCTTGGCATAGTGGTTTGTTGGGGGAGTACATCATTGAAGATTTGGCTCGGGTGCCCGTGGAGGTAGAATATGCCTCTGAATTTCGTTACCGTAATCCAATCGTTAAAGAATCTGATTTTATCATAGCTATTTCACAATCCGGGGAAACGGCCGACACGCTTGCTGCTATTGAATTGGCCAAAGAAAGGCAAGCCCTTGTTTATGGTATTTGCAATGTAATTGGCTCGTCTATTGCGCGCGCTACCCATGCGGGTTCCTACACGCATGCAGGTCCCGAAATAGGCGTTGCTTCTACCAAAGCTTTTTCGACCCAAGTCTCTGTTTTGATTTTGATTGCCTTGCAAATTGCCCAATCGAAAGGAACTATAGCCCAATCTAAGTTGCGTCAAATTTTGTACGAACTAGAAGCAGTGCCCGAAAAAATAAAAGAGGTTTTAGCCTTAGACGAAGAAATTAAAAAGATTGCAGCTGTTTATAAAGACGCGAACAATTTCCTCTATCTCGGACGAGGCTATAATTATCCTGTAGCCATGGAAGGGGCATTAAAGCTCAAAGAGATTTCTTATATCCACGCTGAGGGCTATCCTGCTGCAGAGATGAAGCATGGCCCTATTGCGCTTATTGATGAAGAAATGCCGGTAGTGTTTTTGGCAACCAACAAGAGTGCTTACGAAAAAATCGTTTCCAATATTCAAGAGGTAAAAGCAAGAAAGGGTAAAATCATCGCTATCGTTAATAAAGGAGATACCCAAATCAAAGCTATTGCCGACCATGTTATTGAGGTGCCGGAGGTAGATGAGATTATTTCTCCACTAGTAACCATTGTTCCTTTACAATTGTTGGCCTATCATATTGCCATCATGAGGGGCTGTAATGTTGATCAGCCAAGGAATTTGGCCAAGTCGGTAACGGTGGAATAAGCCATCACGAATACTATTTTCAAAAGGGCAAATGTTTTTATCCACAAAACATTTGCCCTTTTTGATGAGCTGTCTCTACATTGCCTTCAATTACTTAAATTTGCGACACTCAAAATTATTTTTTACCATAAATCTATAAAATACATGCCTTATTTGTTTACATCCGAGTCTGTATCGGAAGGACACCCAGATAAAGTTGCCGACCAAATTTCTGACGCACTTATCGATCATTTTTTAGCCTATGATGCCGATTCGAAAGTAGCTTGCGAAACCTTAGTAACCACGGGTCAAGTAGTATTGGCTGGAGAGGTGAAATCGAAGGCCTATCTTGATGTTCAAGAAATTACTCGTGGGGTCATTCGCGAAATAGGGTATACCAAATCAGAGTACATGTTCGAAGCCAATTCTTGCGGTATTCTCTCTGCTATTCACGAACAATCTGCAGATATTAATCGTGGTGTGGACCGCTCTACCAAAAAGGTCGATTTTGAAACCAAAGCAAACGCTCAAGGTGCTGGCGACCAAGGTATGATGTTTGGTTATGCCACCCGCGAAACCGATAACTACATGCCTTTGGCATTGGATTTGGCCCACAAAATTTTAAAAGAATTATCCAAAACGCGCCGTGCCGGAAAAGAGTTGAAATATCTCCGTCCTGATGCCAAAAGCCAGGTAACGATTGAGTATGACGATAACAACCAACCCATCCGAATCGATACGATTGTTGTATCCACCCAACATGACGATTTCGATCGTTCTGACAAAAAAATGTTGGATAAAATAAAAAAGGATATCGTCGAAGTGATTATCCCTCGGGTTAAAAAACAATTGAAGCCCAACCTTCAAAAATTATTCAACGACAAAATCACCTACCACATTAACCCTACGGGTAAGTTTGTAATCGGTGGACCGCATGGCGATACAGGGCTTACTGGTCGTAAAATTATCGTAGATACTTATGGTGGTAAAGGCGCACATGGTGGCGGCGCTTTCTCGGGTAAAGATCCAAGTAAGGTAGACCGCTCGGCGGCATATGCTACGCGTCATATCGCTAAAAACCTTGTTGCTGCTGGCGTTTGCTCGGAAGTATTGGTACAGGTTTCTTATGCTATTGGTGTGGCCAAACCTTGTGGTATTTTTATAGATACCTACGGTACGGCTAATGTGAACATGAATGATGGTCAAATCGCCAAAATTGTAGAAAAAGTTTTTGATATGCGTCCTTATGCCATCGAGCAGAGATTGAAACTACGCAACCCTATCTATGCCGAAACGGCTGCCTATGGACATATGGGTCGTCAATCCGAGGTCGTTACCAAGATTTTTAATAAAGGAAAAGACAACGAAAAGAAGCTAAAAGTAGAATTGTTTACATGGGAAAAGCTTGATTATTTGGATAAAGTGAAAAAGGCTTTTTCGATAAAATAGCTTTTACTAATTCAGGTTTGTGAATTAACTATAAAAATACCCCTACCAAAAAGTTAAAAATCAGCATTTTTTTTTACCTTTGGTTCTGACGTTTTAGAAAAATAAACTCAAAATTTTTAAATCTTTCAACAATGATTAAGAAAGTATTATGCTCCCTGTCCCTTCTTGGTTTGTTTGGCTTAAACGCCACAGCCCAGAAAAGCACGCCTTGTGGAACTGATGAAATCCAACAGCAGTTAATGAAAACCTACCCTCAAATAGCAGAGAAAAATGCCCAATTGAGTGCAGAAATTTCTAACAAATTGTCTAAAATGACAGCCAAGGATTTGTTGCCTTTTGCTAAAACTACGGACGATGGTAGCGTGATTTATGATGTTCCCCTTGTCTTTCATATTATCCATGATTATGGTGTAGAATATTTACCTGATGATTCTATTTACAATTGTGTGAAAGATTTGAACAAAATTTTCAACAAACAAAATTGGGATACCATTCAAGTAATTGCTCCTTTCAAAGGCTTGATCAATAATTCTAACACCCGTTATATTGGTAAAGGAAATATTGTGTGGCATTTGGCTACAATAGATCCTAGTGGCAAACCAACCAATGGTATCACGCGCCGCAGAAACTACCTTACCAAAGCTGCTGGCGACTTGGCAAAATTTGACCAATGGCCATCTAATAACTACATGAACATTTGGATTATCAATGCCTTTATTCCAAGACCAGGAGGTTTTGCTCCTGCTGCCTATGCCTATAAGCCTGCAACAGGTGATCTTATTCCTTATTATGATGGTGTTATCAGCTTGTATAACTACATCAACAGAGATAATACCATTGGACACGAATTGGGTCACGAATTAAACTTAGACCACCCATGGGGTAGTACCAATAGCCCTTTAGTAGCTTGTGGTGATGACGAAGTGGATGATACTCCGCCCACAAAAGGTCATACTAGCTGTACTGCTGCAGATTTGTATGATACAGCTTGTCTCTACAACTATAGAAAGCCCATAGCTAAACAAAAATTGGATTCCTTGAAAAGACCTGATGGTAGCTTTTTGTTAAGCTCTGATACGGCAACGGACAAAGGAATTGTATTCAAAAATCGTACTACTACTTTAATTGAATCTTTTGGTTTTTATCCTACTGCTGCAGTGGGTTCTACTTATAGAATTGGTTTGAAAAGAAATAATGTTATTATCGACAGTTTCAACGTTGTTTCTACTACTAAAGATAATTTGCAAACAGTAACCAGAAAAATTTCGGTTCCTCCAGCAGATACGGCTACAAAATTCACACTATTTTTTATGCAGAATCCAGGTGCATGGAAAGATTCTGTAAATGCAACGGGATACTCAAGAGGTTTTAATGGTACCATTCAAATCACAAAAACAGCAGATGATGGTTACTACAACTTCTTCTATGACTGGAAAATTACCTACGGATATTACAAAATTTATGCTCCAGACTCATTAGTAGATTATCCAGATACGACCAATACCCAAAACGTAATGGATTATTCTTATTGCTCTAAAATGTTTACAGCTGGTCAAGTAGATCGTATGCGTGCAGCACTTACGAGTACTGTTGCCAAAAGAAGTAGCTTGATTACTCCAGAGAATTTGGCCAAAACGGGTGCTTTAGCCTCTTTGCCTGCATTAAAGCCCAAAGCTGAGTATTCAGTAGAAAAGGGTGTAACCATTAGTGGTGTGAGTGTAATGGGTGCCGATCCTTCTTATTTTATGTGTGCAGACAATGCTGATTTAAACTATAATTTTAGATTTACCGATCGTACTTGGCAAGCTCCAGCAACTACAAAAGAATGGATTTTGTCTAATGCGGCAAGCAATTCTACGCCAGTAGGTTTGAACCTTTCTACTCGATTTGCTACCCCAGGATGGGCATCCGTTAAATTAGTAGCGGGTAATGCCAATGGTACCGATACTTTCGAAACCATGCCTAGCGTATATGTTGCTGATCCTACCGCTATTAATCCAATTGGTTTTTGGCAAGAATTTACAGACGCAGCAGAAAATGCTAAATGGCCTATTTTCAACTATTACAACAATAGATACAAATGGGAAATTGCCAACGTAGGTACTTATGATGGTAAATCTATCCGTTACAGAACTTATGACGACCGTCGATTCCCTGATAATCTATATGGTGAAGCTGCAGGAGATTATGATGATTTCTTCACACCTGCATTTGACCTTAGCGTTTTACCAGCAGACGGTAATCTTAACTTTATGTACGCCGGTGCTTATGCTACCAACAACCCAGATTTAATGAAGGATGTTTTGGAAATTGCTTATTCAACCTCTTGTGGTGCGAATTGGACTATTTTGAAAACAATGAAAGATGCGCAAATGCAAACGGTAGGTTCTGTGCCTTCTGTGTTGGAATATACTCCAGCTTGGAACGATTGGAAACCAATGAGCATTGATTTGAAAAATGGTGCTACAGCTATTCGTAACAACAAAGTATTCTTCCGCTTCCGTTACAAACCTTCTTCTCGTCCTCTTGGTCAGTATTCTTATGCTGCTGGTAATAACTTTTATATTGACCGTATCAACATCAGCAACTATCCTTTGACGGTTAATGAAATGATTCTTGGTGATAAAAAAGTGGCTATTGCTCCAAACCCTGCTAATGGAAATACATTTGTATTGTTCCAAAAAGCAAATGCAAACGTTACTGTTCAAGTATTGGATATGACAGGTAAATTGGTTTATTCCATCCAAACCAAAGTAGACCAAAACAACGCTCGCGTGGCCATTCCAGTTGCTGAATTGGGTGCAAAAGGTATTTACTTGGTGCGTATCACAGGTGACGATAACCTAAACCAAACAGAAAAATTGGTAGTGTATTAATCCCTACTGTTTTCAAAAAATAATACAATAAAGCCCGTCCATATGGACGGGCTTTAATTTTTGTAGGCTTTGATCTAACAAGTCGTTTTGAAGCGATAGGCATTGCTTGGAGAGGACCAACTTTGAGCCCTGATAGAGCCTCTTGATGTTTATCTTCCATTCATTTTTGACGATGGATTATCGTAGGAATAAATAAATGCCCACAACCAATACCAATGCAATTATCAATGCCCAGAGCAAACTGCTTTTTAAGATTTGCTTATTGGTCCATTGTTGGCTTCGGGAATTGATGATGCTTTTGATGGTATAAGAAAACGCAAATACGGCGCAAAAAAGTAAAGCAAAGCCGCCCGCAAAATAAGATATCAGAGCGGCCTGCATCGTTTGTTCAGTGCCTTGTGCCAAAGCCCTTAAGGGCATCAAGCCTAAATAAAGGATTATAGAGATTTTGTGGGTCAGGATTTTTGCTTTCATCACGCTAAGCTACACCATTTTGTATGTTTTCGAGTAATGGCTCCATCGACCGCTTTTGATCACTAGGAGGCTAAGGCCTATCTGATGCTAAAGGCTTTGTCATGTAGGAGCTTGTGATTTTCTTAAAGAAAAAGCGGCTATCGCTGTTGGGAGATAGCCGCTTTTGTTGCAAGTTGTTTTATCGGTAGCAATAGCTCAGCATTGCTGGGATACAAGCTACAAGTTTTTCAAAATAAACTCGGTCATTTTGTGGTACAAATGAAGCCTTGTATTGCCGCCGCTAATACCATGGTTTTTATTGGGGTAGTAGGCATCTTCGAAGGCCTTGTTTTTTTGAATCAATTGTTCCGTCATCATTACGGCATTTTGAAAATGTACATTGTCATCGGCTGTACCATGCACCAATAAAAATTTTCCTGTCAATCCTGCTACCATTTTTTCGGGTGCATTATCATCATAGCCTTTTGCATTTTCTTGGGGCCTGCGCATGTATCTTTCGGTATAAATATTGTCGTAGTAGCGCCAATTGGTTACGGGGGCTACCGCAATGCCTGCACGAAATACCTCACCACCTTTAAACATACAAGTGCTGCTCATAAAACCACCAAAGCTCCAACCCCAAATACCTATTCTTTTGCCATCTACAAAAGGAAGTTTGGCTAAGTTTTTAGCCACGGCTATTTGATCATCGCTTTCGTATTTACCCAATTGGAGATAGGTTTTCTTTTTGAAGGCTTCGCCCCTAAAGCCAGTTCCAGTGCCGTCTACACAAAAAATAATGTATCCTTTGCTGGCTAACATTTGATGCCAAAAATAATCGCCTATTGGAAATTTATCGGCTACCATCTGCGAGCCTGGTCCGCTATATTGATACATCAATACAGGGTATTTTTTTGTGCTATCAAAGTTGGGTGGTGTTATCATCCAAGCATTCAATTTTTCTTGAAAGCCCATTATTTGAGTCAATTGAATGCTGCCTAGATTGTATTCGTTCATTTTGCTTTTTAGCGCCTTGTTATCTTCGAGGGTACGCACAATTTTACCCATGGCATCGCGTAAATAAAAAACAGGAACATCATTCAGGGTACTGTGTTTGTCTAAAAAATATTGAAAACCCTTACAAGCTGTAATGTTATGGGTTCCTGCTTCGGGGCTGATACAATGTTGGTTTTTGCCCTCAAAATCCATCACATACAACTTACGCTCTAAGGCAGATTTTTTGGCTGCTGTATAATACACCAAGCCTGCTTTTTTATCGATACCGACAATGCTTTCGATATCGAAATTTCCTTTGGTTAATGGGCGTAATTGTTCTTCTTCCCAATTATATCGATACAAGTGGTTGTATCCATTACGCTCGCTATTGAAAATAAAAGACTCGTTATCGGGCAAGAATTCTAGGTTGTCGTTTATTTCTACATAAGCATCATTGCTTTCGCTGTAGATGAGGCTACTTTCTTTGTTTTGGGCATTTACAAGTAATAAGTCTAGTTTGTTTTGCAAGCGGTTGAGGCGGTAAATGCACAATTGCTTGTCTTTGTTCGTCCATTTAATGCGGGGAATATATTGGTCTTTTTCGGTGCCAATATTGGCCGAAAAACTATTTTCTTGTTGCACATCGTAAATATGGATGCTCACTTCCGAATTCTTTTCTCCAGCCTTAGGGTATTTGTATTGGTAGGCTGTGGGGTATAGTTTATCATACAGGGTCATGGTGTATTGGGGCACATTGCTTTCGTCAAATCGGTAATAGGCAATGTAGTTTCCCTTTGGCGACCATTGATAGGCCTGGGTAAATTCAAACTCTTCTTCATATACCCAATCGCAGTTACCATTGATGATTTGATTCCGCTCACCATCTTTAGTGATTTGCTTTAAGCTGCCATTAGTACAGTCGCGTACAAACAAATTATTGTCTTTGACAAAGGCTACTTGATTACCGGCTGCGTTAAAGCTTGGGTGCAACACTTTTTCGCTATCTACCGCCATTAATTTGCCGCTTTTCACATCAAAATAATACGCCTGGTACAGTACAGATCGGCGATAAATATTTTGGGGTTCGCAAAGCAGCAACATGCTTTGTTCATCCTCGCTAAAGCTATAATCCGCAACAGCAAGGGTATCGCCCAAGTAGCGGTGTTTCCAATTGTCAAAAACAATTCCTTCTTTAGCGCCGTTTTGTAAATTGTAAATGCCGATGGATTGCTGCCCATTTTCCACATCAATTTGGCTATATCGTTTGCCATCTTTCATCGCATTGAATCCCGGTACGGACTTCATTCGAAAGCTTCCTTTTTTCCAAATGTCTTCAAGGCTAATGTCTTTTTTTGAACCTTGTGCCCATAGTGTTGTAGAGCCTAATAAGCAGATGAACAGCAATAAAATTTTACGCATAAAAATTGGATTATTGGGTATAAAAATAGTAATCAGAAATGCTACAATAAAGCTTGATGCTTGCGCTTTAATGAATCATAAAGTCGCGCTCGGTATCTAGCCTGATGAGTATAAAAATTAAAATACTAAAAGACAGAAGAGAGGTGCCCCCATAGCTAATGAAGGGTAGGGTAATGCCTATCACAGGGGCCAATCCAATGGTCATAGAAAGGTTGATGGCAAAATGAAAAAACAAAACAGAGGCCACGCAATAGCCATATATCCTACTGAAATCGGAGCGCTGACGCTCGGCTACCTGTATGATGCGCAGGAGTAAACTGATGTATAAGGCAATCACCAATAAGCTCCCTATAAAACCAAATTGCTCCCCAATCGAACAAAATATAAAGTCGGTATTTTGCTCGGGTACGAATGAGTTTTTAGTTGAGGTTCCGTTTAAATAGCCTTTGCCCCAAAATCCACCGGAACCAATCGCAATCATCGATTGGCGCACATTATAGCCTGTATCTTTCTTTTTGCCGTCGCTGCCCTCGCTCGCCTTTTGGTATTCTGGTGGTACATCTTGGCCCAGCATGGTATAGATGCGTTCAATCTGATAATTTTTAAGCACTTTTTTAAAGGCAAATGGAATGATGACTTGCGAAAATAATAGGGCAAAAAGGAAGGAGCCAATCAGAATAATACGGGCTGTGGCATCTCTTTTTAGGGTAAATCTAAAAAGAAAAACAACCCCAATACTGATAAGGCTGATGAGCACAAGCATGGTGCTATGGCTCAGGAGTAGGGTAGAAATGGTCAGAAAGCCTAAAGCAAAAATAGACAGTAAAATGCCATTGGGTAGGCCCTCGCGGTACATGACGAGTATAAAAGAGAAATACACCAGGGCGAGTCCTGTTTCGTTTTGTAGGATGATGAATAAGGCCGGTACTAAGGCTATGGCCAAGCCTATCATGCGATCGCGACTTTGTTTGAAATTGGTGTCTTGCAAAGACAAGTATCGGGCTAATGCCAATGAGGTGAAAATTTTACCAATTTCCCCTGGCTGAAATTTTATGCCCCCAAGTGAAATCCAGGAATGAGAGCCTTTCATGGCTGCGCCAAAAAATATGGTGAAGAGCAGCAATACCACACATACGCCATAGGCAATGAAGGCTACCGAAGAGAAAAATTTACTGTCTGTAAACAGAATGATGAGGCCAACAAACAAAGACACCAATAGCCAAATGCTTTGCTTCATGTGGCTCTTACTCATCATGAAAATAGAAGGGTCTGTACTGCGATACTCTACCGAAAATACAGCTACAATGCCTATAATAGCCAATGCGATATAGAGCCAAAACAATACTCCATCAATTCTATTCAATAATGATTTGTTGGCGATGCTACTCATTCAGTTGTGGTATATATATTGTACAGACTATAGTTTACTTATTCCAACGTTCCAATTTGCTGATGCCCTGCGTGAGCATTTTGCCGAGCATTTCTGGCACTCCTTTTTTGGCCAACACCTTAATGGCATATTCCTGCATGTCTTTGGCGGTCCAATCGGGTTGCACAAAAGCCCCCATCGAAAAACAATAACTACAGTATAGATCACTTTGGCTACCGTCTTCATTGGTGCCACCGGCTTTGGGGTCTTTGTCCCAAGGCAAGCCACAGCTTTGGCAGCATTGATGTTGCTTACTCATACTTTAATAATGCTTCAAAAATAATATTGCCAAAAGTAAAACATCTCGGCGCATAGTTTTTACTTTTTTTAGCCTTAAATAGCCTCCTTTGATTTTTCACATTCTTATTGGCTTATATTTGCGGTATCGGATTTTTTTTGAAATGGTATTTCTAAATAATCGTCCTGGATTATTTTCTTCAGCCGCCCCCCTTGCTGACACACCAACCGATATTTTTATTGACAATCTCAACACATCAATTCATTGAATGGAATACAATAGTTCGCGCGGGAAACTGCTGATGCCCCAATATGGGCGAAATGTACAAAGAATGGTAGAATACTTGCTCACTATCGAAGATAGAGAGAAGCGCCTACAGCAAGCCCAAGTGGTGATTCAGCTGATGAGTTTACTCACGCCGCATCTCAAAACGATGGAGGATTATGAGCATAAGCTTTGGGATCATTTGCATCAAATGACAGGCTTCCGCCTCGATGTGGACGGCCCTTTCCCTGCACCTACCCAGGAGCAATTGACTAAAAAGCCTGAACCCTTGCCTTACCCGCAAGTGCCCATCAAACACAGGCATTTGGGCCGCAATTTACAAACCTTGATGGCCAAGGCCCTCAAAGATGACCCTGAAAAAAAGCAAGGCTATACCCAAAGCATTGGTTATTACATGAAGCTCGCTTATATCAATTGGCACAAAGAGCCCGTGCATGACGATATGGTCAAAAACGAATTGGCGATATTGAGTGAGGGACAAATGCAATTTCAAGGGGGTGGTTATAAAGTTCATTTCGACCCGCGCAGTAATTTCCCCAGCAAAAACAACAACAACCGCAATTTCAAAAACAAGAACAACCGAAAAGGCGGTGGCGGCAATAACAACAATAATAACGGCGCGGGCAACCGAAACAACAACAATAATAACAATAATAAAAACCGCAATTTCAAGAATAAATAAAGCTCTTTCGTACTTTTATTTTCAAGCTATTCCTTTATGAGTTCATTCGAGATCTGTGGCGGACGCCAACTAAGTGGAACCATCACCCCGCAAGGGGCTAAAAACGAAGCCCTGCAAGTATTGTGTGCTTGCTTGCTCACCAAAGAGCCGATTACTTTTACCAATGTGCCCAATATACTCGATGTCAATATGCTCATCGAATTATTGGGTGATATGAATGTGCGCGTGTCTCGGCCTGCTGCCCATACGGTGGTCCTGCAAGCTGATGAAGTACATCTGGACTATTTTGAGGGACAAGCTTTTCAAAGCAAATCGGGAAAGTTGCGTGGTGCTGTGATGCTGGCTGGGCCGCTATTGGCGCGCTATGGTCATGCTACTATCCCGCAGCCTGGTGGGGATAAAATTGGTCGTCGAAGACTAGACACCCATATCCGTGGCTTTGAAAAACTAGGGGCCGAATTTAATTTTGATGCCGATAAACATCGTTTTACACTCCGTTGCCCCAAACTCAAAGGTACTTTTCTGCACCTCGAAGAACCATCGGTTACCGGTACGGCAAACGTACTGATGGCGGCTGTTTTGGCCGAAGGCACTACCCAAATTTACAATGCTGCTTGCGAGCCTTATTTGCAGCAATTGTGCCACATGCTCAACAGCATGGGGGCAAAAATTACCGGTATTGGCTCTAATTTATTGAGCATAGAAGGTGTAGCAAAATTGGGTGGCTGTAGCCATCGCTTGCTCGCCGATATGATTGAAGTCGGTTCTTTTATTGGCCTTGCGGCCATGACCCAAAGTGACATCACCATTAAAGATGCCGATGTAGCGCATTTGGGCAATATCCCCGAAACCTTTCAGCAGCTGGGGATACAATTGGAAATTAAGGGTAACGACATTCATATCCCCGCGCAAGAAAATTACCAAATCAAACGCTTTATTGATGGCTCGATACTCACTGTATACGATCATCCTTGGCCGGGTTTTACCCCCGATTTGTTGAGTATTGTATTGGTGACCGCTACCCAAAGTAAGGGGACAGTGTTGGTACACCAAAAGATGTTTGAAAGCCGTTTGTTTTTTGTAGATAAATTGATCGAAATGGGCGCGCAGATTGTGTTGTGCGATCCACACCGTGCGGTGGTGATTGGCCTGAATCGTGGCATGCAATTACGCGGCATTACAATGGTATCGCCCGATATCCGTGCTGGGGTGGCCTTGCTGATTGCAGCCCTCTCTGCCGAAGGCAAAAGCACCATCCAAAATATTGAACAAATAGATCGTGGTTACGAGGCTATCGATGAACGCTTAAATGCCCTGGGTGCCGATATCCGTAGGGTGGACTAGGTGGAATGAATTAATACGGCAATTCGGCAATGAATCAATGCGCTTATCCATTCTGGGCTTTGCATCTGTTCAACCAAGAAATACTGCAATAAAGCAATCCCCTCCAGTGGAGGGGATTGCTTCGTTTAGGCTGTTTTAAATAGTTGAGTGCCTTTTTGGGTTAAAAAGTAACAAAGGATGGAGCCTATTATATTGTATGGAATAGATCTGAGCACTATTTGCCAGCCAAATTCAATGCCCCATTCAATGCCAAGACCCAGCATTATGGCCAGCCAATTGGATGGGAAATAACCCGCTCTCATATCATAATAATGCCAGAGTATGCCACCAAAGGGCGAACTGACTAAAACGGTTAGGCTTATGATTAATAAGGTGAGTAGAATCTTTCCTTTTAGGTTTTGTTGTGCAAATTTGTTGGCCAAGAGGCTAGCGATGATACCGTAAAAAAAGCAAGGGATAGCAATAAAAGCTACAGGATGCTCCCAATGATAGAGAAACATCCTGAACAGCATCCCAAATACATAATTGAAGGGCATGATCACCCACAAAACATAATACAGGGTTGTGGCCAGGCCAAAGCTGCTGGCCCAATAAAAAAGTAGTCTTTTGCTTAATATGCTCATCTTTTATTTACTTAAATTATTAAAGTGTGCAGCCAATTTTTGATGCATCCCAAAACTGCCGGCAGCTTTGTTGAGGGGGAGGGTAGAAGTGAGAATCTGCCCAAGACCATATTAGTTATGTGTACTTTCTTTTGTTATAAAAATAGGTTCTAAAAAAGAAACTTTATTGTCATCAATACAATATTTATTTTTCTTTAAGCTTACATACTTCCAATCAAATACAATGTCTGTTAGGGACATCACCTGTTCTTTATATTTTTTATTAAATGGCAGCCAATCCTTGGCGTTATATTTTTGACCTTGATGTGTTAAAAAATTGGCGGCCTTTGTCAAATTTGCTACATGAATATAGTTTTTCTCATTAGTTACACATAGAAAGCAACCTATGTCAATTTTTTTATTTTCAACAAGCCAATCTAACCTTTTGATATCATTGATTATTTTTTGTCTTGTTTCCGTATGATTAGAACCATTTTTCTTTTTATTAGGATATTTAAACTCAATTCCAATTCTCACTATTTTATTGTCCATTTTAAAATTTATGAACAAGTCAAGAAATTGTCCATCTGAAAAATCCTCAAATAAATTTGTTTCAAAATCTATTAATGTAATGTATTGTTCAAATTCTTGAAAGAATTCCCATGCAAAATTAAAAACAACAGATTTTTCTGAAGAGATCAACTTGTTCTATTCATTAATCCATTTATCTATTTTGCCCCAAATAGTTTTAATCTTTTCTTTAATTTGATCCATTTAGTATTTCTTTTAAAAGCTTGGAATTTTTTTTTGTGCTTGCATATATCGTTTTGCAGCTACCCGAAGGTGGCGATTTTACCACAAATGTTGATGCGGAGAACCAAACTTTGATTAACCACAAATGTGTCTGCGGAGCGCTGAACCGCCACTTTTGCCAAACCCGTGTTACAAGCTGGCCTTCTGTCCTCCGTCATTGTCAAGCCTTGTCCAGTATAGGTTTTCGCTGTTTCTGTCCAACTTTTTTTGTGTCGGCTGTGGGTGGCGAAAAAATAAAACACCGAAGGGTGGGAGAAAAAAATTGAATTTCTTTTTGGGTTGCCGAAAAGCACACTCTTTTGCAAGCTTTGGTCTGTGCTTGGGCTTGTGCGGCTTGCAAATGTGTGTGCTTTTGTGTGTAGGCTTCTCATGCTAATAATTTCTCTAATTTCATTTTCCACTTTTCCCAGTCTTTCATTTCTTTGGTCTGTAAATCTAAAAATTTCTGTGTGTGGTCGTGATGTATTAAATGACAAAGTTCGTGTATAATAACATATTCAATACAGCCTTTTGGTGCTTTAATCAATTCAGGGTTTAATATTATTTTTCCTTTTGGTGTGCAACTTCCCCAACGTGTCGGCATGTCTCTAAGAACAATAGAACTGGGTTCAACTTTGTGTTTTTTGAATTTGTCAATTAGTGGTGATGCAATTGCATGAAACTTTGTCCGTGCATGTTGCAAATACCAATCGTTTAATAAGTCTTTTGCTCTTGACTTGTCCCTCGCTGTTACTTCAATGAATTTACCTTTCAGCTTTACAGATTCGTCTTTGTCGATAGACATTTGTAAGCGGTATTGTCTGCCAAGATACAAATGTGTTTCTCCACTTATGTATTTCCGTTGTGGTGTCTTTGGTTGAAAGGAAAGAAAGAAGCTTTGTTGTTTAATTATCCAAGGTGCTTTTTTTCTTATTTTCTCTTTCACTTTTTCCATGGTAGTGTCTGTTGGTGCTTTTACCAAAACTTCCATTTCAGGCGTTACAGTTATACCAAGCGATTTTCTGTCTGAATACTCCAAACGAAAATCTATTGTTCTGCTGCCAAATTGTATAGCTGATGTCATTACTTGTAACGGATTTTAGCTACTTCAATACAATCTTCTGCAATTTTATCCATGTCCTTGAATGCCAAGTCTACATTGTATTTGTCACGAACTTCATCAATCAAATAGTCGCCAATTTCTATAAGCAATTTTCCTGTGATATTAGTTTTGTATTGCCAGTCAATAATTGGTTTCCCATTATCCAAAACAGAATCTTGAATCAGGTCGTCAATTTGCAAAGCCGTTTGTGTTGCAACTTCTTTGCGAACAACATTGTCTTGTATCTTTTCTGTAAGTGCTTCAACTGTCAAACCGTAAAAGGCTTTGGCTACATCTCTGTCTTTTAACTGCTCTGGAATATCGTTGTCGGTATGAGCCAACACATTGTTCATGATGTCTTGAACTCTGCTCAGGTATTGTGCTTCGCTGATTCGTTTGGCTTCATAGTCTGCAATAGTTTCTCTCAGCATTTGCGAAAACTTTTTGTAAAAAGCAGGATCTTCATCCATTTTCTCTGTGATGTGCTTCGCAGTTCTGCTTGCAATCTTGTCAGCTTTAGCTGCTTTACCTGTTGTGTTTTCTACTTCTTGCTGAAATTTGTCTTTATCAAAAATGTTTACCAATTCAGTGATGGTTTCAATTTTCTCAGTGGTGATGTGTGTATCAATAAGTTTTTGAATTTGTCCTTCGTATTGTTTGTAGTCAATTTCATCGCTGTATCTTTCGACAACTGCTAAACGCAACTTTAAGAACATGGTTAAATCATCTTTGTACCGTTTAATAGTTTTTTCTTCAACGTCTTTGTGAAACTGAATTGAAGACAATGCAAGTTTTAAACTCTTGGCAAATGCTGCCAGTTTATCGTAAAACAAAACTCTTATTGATTCATCCTTCAATAATTGTTGGTAGGCTTCTGCATCACGCTTGTTCGCAATAGTTTTGAAAATATCCCAAAGGTCTGAATGCTTTTGCGGTAGCTTTTTGATTTCATCTGAAATGTTAGTCATTGTTCCCGCCAAATCTTCATCATCAAAGTCTTCAAAAGACGAATACAACTGCAAGGCATCATCCAGATTTTCAATTACACCATAATAGTCAATGATGTAACCAAATTCTTTGTC
>JAIXWS010000034.1 GCA_027491165.1 Sphingobacteriales bacterium
CGATTTAGGTCGGCTGGCCCACACCATCATCATCCTTCAAGACATTATCAATATCAGAATCATCATGGCCCAAGAGGCAGACGCTAATGCCTAAGCCCCATATTAACTCAGGTGCTCCATTTGCGAAACAACAAATAAATCAAGTCTTTGTTCCGCTTTTTCGAAAAAACCCCTTACATTTGCTGCCCAAAGAAATACGGAGGTAGTAGCTCAGTTGGTTAGAGCGCCAGTTTGTGGCACTGGAGGTCGTGGGTTCGAGACCCATTTATCTCCCTCGTTTTTCGACAAGAATAACCCCTACATCTGTAGGGGTTATTCTTTTTTCATGCAGGGTATTTTGGTTTTGATAATATAGGCCTGCTTTATTACCTTTGACCGTATCAAAAAAACAAATTTTTAAACAATTAAATAATCATAAAAATGGCTTTAGAAGTAATCGGAAAATTAATCGAGAAAGGACCAACCATGCAAGTGTCTGAGCGTTTTAAAAAGCGCGAATTTGTATTGGATATTACAGAAGAAATTAATGGCAATGCTTATCCCAACTTTGCAAAACTCCAAGCGGTACAAAACCGTTGTGAATTGCTCGATGGTTTTAGCGAAGGCGACACCGTAAAAGTGAGCTTCAATATCCGTGGTAACAAATGGGAAAAGGATGGCAAAGTAAATTATATCACTAGTCTTGATGCTTGGCGAATAGAGCGCGCTGCTGCAGGCGACCATAATGCTTATCAAGCTCCTGCTGCTCCACAACAACAGTACCAAGCATCGACCCCAGCAAACAACAATTTTAATAGTACACCCAATCCTGCTGCTGCAGATGATTTGCCTTTTTAGTTTTTTAAACCCTAAACATTTGAACCCATCCCAATGCGCAACACAAAGAGCAGTCTTTATTTAATATTGCCATTATTATTGTTGTTGGCGGCTTGTCATAGCACGCCCGACCATGCAAAGTACATTCCTAAAAACGCTCTGATGGTAGCGGAGGTGAATACGAAAGAGTTGTCTAAAAAGATAGCCTGGAGCATGATAACTGGCAGCAATCTCTGGGATAAGTTGCGCGGATCTTTGTCCAAAGACGATTCTGCAAAACAGTCGGAATTTATTAAAAACATGCAAGAGGCGGGGGTAGACGAATTGAACACATTCTATGCCTACCTTAAAAATGGTGGACCAAATAGCAACGAAGCATGTTTTGTGGCTTTAATCCCCTTAAAGGATGCTATGAAATGGGAGGCTTTTGTCAAGAAGACTTTTACAGAAGCGAACATTAAGGAAAACAAAAAACGCAAAGAGGCCCGGCTGTCAGATGAGATTTATGCAGGCTGGACTAAAGACCTGTTGATTATCGTGTCCCTCCAAAAGACACCAAGCAATGAATACTTTGAAGAAGATCAACCTATAGATCCTGCGCTAGACAATGATCTATTGTTGGCTTCTCATGTAGAGTCGGCCTTTACTGTAAGTAGCGAGAACTCCTTGTTGAGTGACGAGCGATTTGCACAATTTGAAAAGCATAAACACGACCTTGGTTTTTGGGTAAATATTGACGCTTTAATGAGCAATTACGGTTCTAAAAATATTGACGCAATGACCGGCGGCGTTTCTCTTGCGAATACCATGTGGCGCAATTCTGCTTTTTCATCGGCAACAAACTTTGAAAAGGGCGCTGTTGTGACCGACATGTTGATGTATAGCTCTGATGAACTCAAAGAAATCAACAAACAGTATACGCCAAAGCCTATAGAAGAAGACCTTGTTCGCCGTTTGCCTAGCAAGGGTTTAGACTTTGTAATGGCTTATAGAATGTCTCCTGAGGCCATACAAAAAACGATTGAAAAAATGGGGATGCTTGGACTGGCAGATGGATACCTTAAAGAGCAAAATCTTAGTGTTGCAGAAATCGTTGGGGCCTTTTCGGGCGACATGGTATTTTCCATGAACAATTATACGCAAAAGAAAGAGACCTTATTGTTTGACAGCTCTGATGCAAGCTCAACGTTTTCTAATTATAAAACAGATATGGATGTTTTGTTTGCTGTGAAGCTAAACAAAAAAGAGGCCTTCCAAAAACTACTCAATCTAGCAGTTGAATTACAGATGCTGGAGCAGGTTAAGCAAGGCGAGTTCAAAATGAAATCGCTCAACCAAGCAGCAGATTCTTCAGTAATTATTATGAATGATCAGTATGCTGTTTTTGCAAACAAGAAACAAAAGGCAAACGAATACTTGAACAATGAGCGCGCTAAAAATGCTGCACCCATGTTGGTAAAACAACACGTATCTCAGCAACCGTTTGCTATGTTTTTTGATTACAACTCTTGGGCAAAACGCACCGGCGGGGCCATGGCGAATAACGCTGCAGACACGTTGATTTATGATGCATCTTTGAAAACATTCCAAAACTTTGTATTCAATGGCGGCACGCTAGAGGGTAATACCTATAAATATCGAATGAGTATCAACTTTGTAAACAAAAAAGAAAGCAGTTTGGTGCAGCTTTTGGAGTTTGGTAAAGTACTACAACAAGCCCAGGATTTAAGAGACAAAGAGAATGAGGCTTTTGAAAAAATGTTGCAACAAAACGCAGAGGGCCTCGAGTTTTAAAATGGCCCCACGCATTAAAATTTTGAATTAGAGAAATTTGTTTTAATTTGGTAAAAATTTTTTCGTCATGAAAGTAAAAAATCTTTTGGGTAAGCTATCAATTATTGCCCTGATGGCAGTAGCCGCCCAAAGCTGTAAAAAAGAAAACGGCATCGACAACAACAACGTTATTCAAAGGCCTTACGCTTTGTACGTATCCGATTCTACAGGTAATATCTACAAAACAAATGATGGCAATAACTATAAAACCATTTTTCCCGGAGACGGCAACCCATTGCGTGCCATTACAACATCTAAGCAAAACCTTGTTTTTGTGAAAGGCATGACGGTTTTTTTAAGCACGAATGAAGGAAAAACATTTAATCCAATTAAGCAAACGCTTGTGCAAGTGCCGAGTGGTATTCGTTGGCAAAACTTCATTTTGGACATACCCCAACTCAACAGGTTGTACATATCCAATACCCTAGGTATTATAGGTAAAATTTCACAGAGCCCGCAGAATGGCGTGTATTTTGAATTAGACACAAGCTATACCGAAGTAGACACACCTTACCTTGTTGAAAGCTTTGCCTTCACCAATAATCAAATTTTGTATGGCTATTCCTCTTCAGGAAGCAAGTTTGGCGTGAGTAAATTCTTTTACAAAGCAGGCAAAGATGCGAAATGGAAGCCAATGGTTACGGACTTGCCAAGCCCTCACAGCTTCTATCTTACTGCTTGGGGCAACAAAATTGTAGCCACCGATTACGACGGAGTAAAAGGGGCACTGCATAGCTCAGATACCGGTAAAACATTTGTTGCATTCACTGGCCTGCCAAGCGCAAAATTGCTGTCTACCTATTCTGCTCATGATAAATTGTTGGTTGGCACACAAGGCAATGGTATTTACTTGTATGATGGCGCAACATTTGTTCCATCGAACAGCGGCATTGACGCCAAAACAAGCGTTTATGGTATTGTAGCCAAGGATAATTATTATAAAAACAAAGCCACTAAGAAATTCTTTTACATAGCTACAAATACCGGCATTTACAAGAGTGAAGACCTTGCAAAAAGTTGGATTAAAGTAAAAACAGGAGATTACCGATTAATCAATTAATCAAGAGGTTCATCTCCTAATAAATCACTCAGGTCGCGCCGCTGTTTTTTAGTGGGGCGGCCTGTTTTGCTGAGGCGCTTACCGGTATAAAAATTGGATGCCAAAGGCTTTTCTATTGTTTTGTCTTCCTCTGGGGTAAGGTCACTATAGTTTTCAATAGCTACTTCGTAGGGTCCTCTAGTTTCGAGCAAGCCCCTTACTTCAATGATCCATTTTCTGGCTGATGTTCGCACCTCGTATTGGTCGCCAATAGAAATGCTGCGAGAGGCTTTAACGTTTTGACCATTGTGTTTTACCTTGCCACTATCGATGGCTTCGCTAGCTAGCGTTCTGGTTTTGAAGATGCGTATCGCCCAGAGATACTTGTCGAGCCGAAGCCTTTTATCGCTCATGGTTTTTTAGTCTTTTACAAAAAGGGCCTTTAATTCTGCAGCATCGTCTACCTTCATTTTGCCACCTAATATCAGGCGCAATTGGCGGCGGCGCAAAGCACCATTAAACCTTTCTTTTTCATCTTCTGTTTCGGGAATCAATTCAGGCACTTTGTTTGGCACGCCCTCTGCGGTTAAGGAAACAAAGGTAAAATAAGCCTCATTGCTCAGATATTTTCTTTGTTGCTGCAGGTCCTCTCCCGTTACTTTTAAATACACTTCCATAGAAGAGTTGAACGAGCGCGTTACCTTCGATTCGATGGTAAGAATATTGCCCAGTTTAATCGGGTGGTGAAAGGAAACATTGTCTACAGAGGCCGTTACCACCGGGCTATTGCATAGGCGCATGGCTGATATCGCAGCAGCGATGTCCATCCAGTGCATCAGTCGTCCACCCATAAGGTTGATTAGGGTGTTGGTGTCATTGGGTAAGACCAGCTCTGTCATGGTGTTAGCGGTTTCGCGGGCGTATTTGTGTGTCATTATTAGTTGAGTATTGGATTGTTGTGTGGAAAAGTAATGGATGATAAGCCCAACAAGGGACATCAATCATCGATTCGTTTATTGTCCTTTAATTTCTTCCCAGGTTGCATACAATGTTTCTTGTGCGGGCCTGTCTGCGGGCATTTCCTTAAGGGCTTCACAGGCTATAAGGCTTTCGTGGCAATCGGCGGGCAATTGTTGGTATAATTGTGTGCCTTTTGTTTTCCAAGTGATCATTTCGTCGCTTACTTCTTTTATGATTTTGGCGGGATTGCCCACAAGCAGAGATCTGCTGGGAATTGTCGTGTGTGCATTTACAAAAGAAAGGGCGCCAACAATACATTCATCTCCAATGACCACATCGTCCATGATAACACTGTTCATGCCGATCATTGTATTGCGTCCGATGGTTCCGCCGTGAATAATGGCACCATGCCCAATGTGTGCAGCGGCTTTGAGCACAACCGTTTTGCCCGGAAACATATGTATCGTACAATTTTCTTGCACATTACAGCCGTCTTCGATAACGATGGCTCCCCAGTCGCCTCTTAAAGCCGCGCCAGGACCAACGTACACATTTTTGCCAATAATGACATTGCCCGTAACGACAGCCTGAGGATGTACAAAAGAGCTAGGGTGCACAACAGGAATAAACCCTTTAAAAGCATAGATCATAATTGCAAAAGTAAGCAAGCCCTAAACAAATTGGATAATATCATCCATTATTAACGTTATTCGAATTTTCAAAACTGCATTTAGTGCAGTACCTTAGCAATTCAAAAAAATTTTTAAACTACAATAATGAGAAAAGCACTTTTCATTGCTGCGGCAATTCTGCCCATATTCGTTTCGGCACAAGACGAGTTGGTAAAAAAACTTGAGAAAAACAGTAGCGATAGCTCAAAGTCAAAATTTAAATTCACGCCACAAATAGACTTAGAAAGAACTTCGGTAAAAGCACAAGGAAGCTCCGGCACTTGTTGGAGTTATGCTACCAATTCTTTTCTTGAAAGTGAAATGATCAGAATGGGTAAAGAGCCTGTAGAAATCGCACAAATATACTCGGCTCGTCGCGTATACACCGAAAAGGCCGATGCTTATGTACGCATGCATGGCGCCGTTGCTTGGGGTGATGGCGGATCTTGCCACGATGTAATCAATATGTTTGCAAAATATGGCGCTATGCCTCAGACCGCGTATACAGGGCTTAATTATGGCACAACTAAAAACAAGTTTGCAGAGATGCAAGAGGTGCTTAAAGCCATGTTGGATGCATGGGTAAAAAATCCCAACGGAAAATTATCGCCCAATTGGAAGCAGGCCTTTGAGGCTGTTATGGATACTTATTTGGGGAAAGTGCCTGAAACCTTTGTTTGGAAAGGCAAAAGCTATACGCCTAAATCTTTTGGCGAAGAAGTTGTGGGTATCAATCCAGATAATTATGTAGAACTCTCTTCTTTTTCAGACAAGCCCTATTATAAAAAGACAACCTTAATGGTTCCCGACAACTGGAGCTTCGACAAGGTCTATAATGTACAAATGAAGGACCTAACCGACATTATTGATTATGCCCTCAGCAAGGGTTTTACCGTTTCTTGGGCTACCGATGTTAGTGAAAAATCTTTTAGCTGGAAGAATGGCGTGGCTTATGTTGCCGAAAAAGAATATGATGACATGAGCGATGAGGAGAAAAAGGAAATGTTCAATGGACCAAAGCCAGAGCGTATAATAACGCCTGAAATGCGCCAGCAAGCATTTGACAATTACAGCACAACGGACGATCATGGTATGCATATTGTAGGAACAGCAATTGATCAAAATGGGCGTGAATATTATGTAGTCAAAAACAGCTGGGGTACAACCAATGATTACAAGGGATACCTGCATGTCTCTAAGGCTTATGTACAATTTAAAACAACAGCGTTGTTGTTGCATAAAAGAGGTGTCCCTCTCGATCTGAGAACGAAACTGGGAATGGATTAGTTACAAGCCTAATGAATCATGATAAAGCTCTCCGATTTGAAAAAATTGAAGAGCTTTATTGTTTTAAAAGAGGTTAATTTTACACACAATATGTACATTCAAAATCAATCTTTTTCAGACGAAGAAACCCTGCTCGAGCAGCTATTCGATTTTGGCCTAGGCGATCCAAGCCCAGAGTTGAAGGTGTTTCTAGAGTCTATCAGCGAGCAACTTAAGGCCAATAAAGAATATCAGGCGTATAAAGCAACTTTAAGCGACGAGGAAGAAATCATGGAGCTAGAGGATGATGAAAGCAGGGCCTTGTTAGCTGAGCGCTTAATGGAACTATACGAAAGCTTTGTGGTCGACACAAATCAATTGTTCGGCATTAAAGGCGATCAGCGTACACTACTCTATACCATAGACTTGTTTTAAACAATACAAAAGCATGTTTACAATTTCTTTGCATCAAATAAAAGTCTTTGCGCCAATTGGCTTGTATCCGCAAGAACAAATATTGGGCAATCATTTTGAGGTGGATATAGATGTTCAGGTCGCAGAGTTTTCACAAAAAAAGTTTGTGGACTACACGGTGCTCAACAGCATCGTACAACAAGAAATGAAAAAGCCTGAAGCGATTTTGGAACAAATTGCGCTCAATATGCATGGCGAAATAAAGAAGGCTTTCTCCTTTGCAAAAAAAATAAAAATCAGCATTCGCAAGCGGAACCCTCCAATGAGCGGATCGATGGCCTATGCCCAAGTAGTATTTGAATTGTAATATAGGCTTTTTGCAAAACAGCCCATTAGCACATTTAAAAAGGCTTGTAATGTATCATAAAGACGTGGATAATTATATTGACAATTTGCCAAACGATTTGCAAGAAATAGCAGAGGCGATAAGGGATATTTTGTGGCGCACAATTCCGGACATTCAGGAAACATTTAGTTTCAAAATACCTTTCTACAAGTATTATGGGATGTTTTGCTACCTTACTACATTGGGCAAACAAAACCAATTGCATCTTTCTTTTTTGCGCGGCAAAGACTTAGTCGATTTATATCCTCAGCTCCAACAAAAAGGTAGAGCCATGGCAGCCTCAGTTTGCTTTCGCTCCAAAAAAGATTTTAACAAATCGGATATACAAGCATTAATTATCGCAGCGGCTTTTCGGCAAAAAGAAGCGCATGAGCAAGGTGAAGGTTTTTTGAAGAAGAAGAGCAATACTGGATTTTAGTCTATTTAATCCAGCGCCTTATCTAGTTCTTCATTTAATTTTTTAAGGTCGTCGGCGATAGTTATACTATCTTCTCCATTGCTGTCGGCGGCATACATCAGCAAGCACATAGCTAAGAAGTCTTGATTGTCTTTTCCCGAATAGGTTTGCTTGAGCTCCATTATTTTTTCGTCTGCAAGCTTTACAGAGTGTCGAATGCGATCTGCCTCCGTCTTTTTTACCAAGATGCGGTAGCTTCGGCCTGCCAGCCAAAGATTTATAGGTGTTAAGTCGTCATGTTGCGTCATGCTTTATACATTTTGGCTTGGTGTCTCAACAGGGCCTTGTTCAGCCCCTTTTTCTATTTGATCTTTGGCGTGAATCATTTTTTTCTGAAACACTAATAATGTTATAACGCCAGTACTGATAGCGGCATCTGCAATATTGAATACGGGGTCAAAGAAGCTGATGGTCTTGCCGCCAAGAAAGGGCAGGCCATCGGGTAGTTTAAATTCTAGCATCGGGAAATACAACATATCAACTACTTGGCCATGAAGTAGCCTGCCATAGCCTTGACCCCAAGGCACAAAACGCGCTATGTGAAAGCTGCTTTCCGTAAAAATGAGGCCGTAAAACATGCTGTCAATTAGATTGCCCATTGCGCCAGCTAATATCAGAGAGCCGCAGATAATGGCGCCGCGGCTATATTGTTTTTTTACCAATTGCTTGAGCATATAAAAGCCAAACCCTACCGCAATCAGTCGAAAAGAGGTTAGTAATAATTTGCCCATATCCCCTTGGCTAAACTTCATGCCAAAAGCCATTCCATTGTTTTCAATAAAATGCAATCGAAACCAATTGCCCACCACTAGCACCTCTTCGCCATAATAAAAATGTGTTTTCACATAAATCTTGGACCATTGGTCTGCTAGGATGACCAAAAATATGATAAGTAGTGAGTAGCGATATTTCACAGTTTTTGTTTTGAAGATTATTGCAAATATAAGGGCAAGAATTATAGTATTGTTTTCCGTGCAGGCAGTCTGGTTTTTTTACTAAGCGCTATCTTGATACCTTTGTCCCTATTCAATATTATCTCAACCAAACGTTTAGCTACAACATGTCCTCTAATCAACACAAATTAGCCACCCGCCTTATCCATGCTGGAGTGAGTCCAGACCCGACAACAGGCGCCATTATGACACCTATTTACCAAACATCTACTTATGTACAGGCGGCGCCTGGCGACCACAAAGGTTACGAATATGCCCGCACTCAAAATCCAACGCGCGCTGCATTGCAAAGCGCATTGGCTAATATTGAAAATGGCCAGTATGCCTTGTGTTTTGGTAGTGGTATGGCGGCAACAGATGCAGTTGCTAAATTATTGCAGCCCGGCGACGAGGTTGTTGTCTCTAATGATTTGTATGGCGGCACCTATAGAATATTCACCAAGATATTTGCGGCATATGGTGTGGTTTTTCATTTTATTGACATGCAGGATGCCAGCAATATTGCCCATTATGTAAATGCAAAAACAAAAATGATTTGGGTAGAAACGCCGACAAATCCTTTGTTGAACATTATTGATATAGAAGCTGCTGCACAGATCAGCAAGGCGAATAATTGCTTGCTGGTTGTAGATAACACCTTTGCTTCGCCTTATTTACAAAACCCCCTGGACTGGGGTGCTGACATCGTTTTGCATTCGGCAACAAAGTACTTAGGAGGCCACTCCGATGTTGTCCATGGCGTGCTGGTAGTAAATGATGCCGCCTTGGAAGAGCGCCTTCGTTTTATCCAAAATAGTTGCGGCGCAGTCCCAGGGCCTCAAGATTGTTTTTTGGTGCTTCGCGGTATTAAGACCTTGCATGTGCGCATGCAGCGTCATTGCGAAAATGGCCGCAAGATTGCCGAGTGGTTGCGCCAACATCCCAAAGTAGGAAAAGTGCTTTGGTGCGGATTTGAAGACCACCCTAACCATGCGATTGCCCGCAAACAAATGCGCGACTTTGGTGGCATGATTTCTTTCACGCTGAAGGATGATAACATAGATGCGGCATTAGTGGTATTGAAAAAAACAGAGTTGTTTGCTTTGGCAGAATCTTTGGGCGGTGTAGAATCTTTAATTGGACACCCAGCAACAATGACTCATGCCTCTATCCCGCAAGAAGACCGAGTAGCAAGAGGTCTCAGCGATTCGTTAATTCGATTAAGCGTGGGTATTGAAGATGCGGACGACTTGATTGCAGACTTGACACAGGCTATCGGCTAATTATTCCAATTGCTTTTTGTTGCGGGGCTTCACAATCGTGGGGCCCCGTTTTCGTGTCAAGAATAGCAAAAGACCAATACTCTTTTTGGGTTTTTTAAAATTAGAGGGCGTATAAAAAACGGTTTGTTTATATCGAGCCCAGAATGTTAGCCCAACCTGTAACATCGACTGTAGCTATTGATAAGCATCATATTGGGCTTTGGTGTTTTAAAAGGTCGTCCCAAAATTTAGGGTATGATTTATGAATGCATTCAGCGTTTTCTATTTCTATTTTGCCCACGCTATGCAGGCTTGCTAAGCTTGCAGCCATGGCCATTCTGTGGTCATTGGGGCATGTATATTTAAAGGCATTCAATTTTTCTGCCCCCTCGATCTTTAGTTGATCTCCCTCGACAACAAAGACAACGCCAAGAAGATTTAATAGTGCTGCAATGCTTTTGGCACGATCGCTTTCTTTGTGTATTAATCGATGCAGGCCAACAAGCGTGCTCTGCCCTTTGCAGCAAGCTGCTAAAACAGCAAGAACAGGAAAGAGGTCGGGGCAATCTGTAAGGTCTGCCTCGAAGGCTTTTAATTCCTTGTGGTGGATGTGTAGTTCATCATTTTGCCAGGCTAAGGATGCGCCAACTGCTTGTGCGATGTCCCATATTTTTTTGTCTGCTTGGAGGCTGTTGCTGTTGAGGCCAGACAATACTACAGCGCCTTTAATAGTTGCGGCAGCAATCCAAAATGCGGCACTGCTCCAGTCGCCTTCTATTTGGATGTCCATTGCTTCTTTTGATGAAAAAAATGCTGGTTCGATTTCAAAATAGCGATAATACTTGTTCCGGATTCTTTTGCCAAAAAGTGCCAGCACTTCTAGGGTCAGATCAATGTATGGCTTGCTCACAAGACCCTTGACTTCGATGCATACTTTTTCTTTTGCAATTGCCGAAAAAGCAAACAACAAACCGCTAATGAATTGAGAGCTCATGCTGCCATCGACCACCATATTTTGGGGGCTTAATGGACCGCAAATGGTAAATGGAATTCTGCCAGAGAAGTCATCAAAAGCCACACCCAAAGGCTCTAGGCTTTCCTTGAAAAAATGCATTGGCCTTTGGAGCAATGAACCTTTTCCGTTTATTAAGACTGGCTGCGTATTTAAGGCAGCTATTGGCGTAAACAATCGTGCCGATAATCCGCTCTCGCCGCAATTAATTTGGCCATCACTTTTTGGTTTTCCACTCGAAAAAACTTGGATTTTATGAGGCTCTATTATCACCTGAGCGCCCAATGATTGAATGATATTTAAGGCGGCTAATTCGTCTTCAGAGTTTCCATAATTATGGATAGTCGTTTGTCCATGATGCAATAGCGCTGCTGCACAGGCCCGCTGGCTGATGCTTTTGGACGAGGGTACGGTGATTTTTCCAGTAATGCTTTTTGTCTCAACGATTACCTTCATCGAAAAAAGTTTGGAGTGCACGATTGATTTCGCTGAAAGTAAGGGGGTGAATTTTTGCTTTCCCTATTGATTCTAATAAAATAAAGTCAATTGTTTCGTTGCTTCTTTTTTTGTCTAGCTTAAGGGTGTGCATCACTTTTTCAACATTAAAATCAATTGTTGAAGGCAAGCCGTATTGATGCAGCATGTTTATCAAGAGTGGTCGAATATGGACAGGGAAATCTAAGTTTTGTTCGGACGCAATAAGGGCCACAATCATACCCAATCCCACTGCTTGTCCATGTTGTAGCCTGTATATGGTTTCGAAGGCATGGCCTGCAGTATGACCGAAATTAAGGCTTTTTCGGATGTTGTTTTCCTGCTCATCGGCCAACACAATGCGGTTTTTGTGCTGTACACATTGATGGATGATGTTGCTCAACAGTGTTGCGTCTTTTTGAAAGCCTATCAAATTTTGGGTCCTTAATTGGTGCCATAGAGGCTCGTCGGCAATGCAAGCATATTTGATTATTTCGGCAAAACCGTTGCTCCATTCTTGCGAAGGCAAAGTGTTTAAAAAGGCGGGATTTGTTGCGATGAATTTTGGCTGCTTAATAGTGCCTAACATGTTTTTGTTCAGGCCAATGTTTACCCCGTTTTTTCCACCGATGGCGGCATCAACCATAGCTAGCAATGTTGTAGGCATGAATCCAAACTCAATGCCGCGCATATATATGCTCGCCAAGAAGCCGCTTAGGTCGCAAATCATTCCGCCACCAAAGCCAATTATTCTTGTGGTTTTGTGTGCTTCAAATTCTGCGATTTGTTTAGCCAAAGCGCTAATCGTCTCTAGTGTTTTGCTTTGGTCGCCAGCCGACACCACTATGGTTTTGTACCCTTTGAACAGCTCACCATAATGCATGGCAACATTGTTGTCGCTTATGATAATAGTATGTTCAATGGGCGCCAATTGCAGCAGATCTTGAGTGCTGGCGCTGGGGTAATAGTCTGTTTGTCCTCCTGGAAAATGTACGGTGTATTGCATGAAAGGGTTGCAGCAGAAGCGTTTGTTCTTTTTATTTTTTCACTTGCAAAAGCGCTTGAAAATCGGAGGGTTTGCTCAGCAATTCTATGGCTTTTATTAATGTTTTATCCTCTCTTAAGCCTTGGGCTATTCTTCCTTTTTGGAAATAATATCTTGACGCTATTTCGTTTTCTAAAATACGCTTTACTTCATCTTTGTTTTTTAAGAGGTCTTGTTTTTTGTCGTGCATCATTTTGCTTTTTAGTGCAGCTAATTCTGTTTTGCTCGCCTCAAACAACTTGTCTTCTTTAGCCGAGCTATTTAAAGAGTCTAGTAAAATTTCAGTTTTTGTCTTGTACGCATAATCTTTGTTGGCTAGCCAATTGTTAAAATCTGCAAACTCTGTTGCGCTCAAAGAAAATTCGCTGGCCTTGCTAATTGATTTATGTTGTTTGGCATACAAAGTAGCATAATCAAAAAAGAAATTTTTCGCGTAAAGTGCAGCGGCTATAGGGCTTAGCTTTTCGTCTTCGGTGGCTAGGTCTGGGCTTACCCCTCCGCCACTTTTAACGGTTCTTCCATTTTTTGTTTTATAATTCACAATTAAGGAGTCCGCATATTTGTCTGCCAAACCATTTGCATCACGGTGCGAGTAATCAATGGCTTGAATGCAGCGCCCACTTGGTGTGTAATATTTTGCGGTAGTCAATTTTAATCGCGCATTGAATCCTACTGGGCGCGTGGTCTGCACCAATCCCTTACCATAAGATTTTGCGCCTAATACTACACCTCTATCTAAGTCTTGAATGGTTCCTGCTACTATTTCGGACGCCGATGCAGAAGTTCCATTAACCAGTACGGTAACCGGAATTTTAGTATCCCATGCATTGCCTTGGGTATTGAAGTTTTTGTCCCATTCTTTATCCTTTCCCTTTGTGCTTACTACAAGCTGGCCTCTATCTAAAAAAATATTACAAACCTCTACTGCCTCATCGAGCAATCCGCCAGGGTTGCCCCTTAAGTCTACAACAACACCTTTTATGGATGGCTTTGCTTTTTTGAGGCTGTCTAAAGCGTTGCGTACCATTTTGCCACAGGCTTGTGTAAACTGGGTAAGTTTTACGAATGCAATGTCATTGTTTTGGCCAACAAAGCCTGCATAGGGCACGCTAGACACCTCGATCTCTCCTCTAACAATCACTTTTTCGCTTTCTATATCTGTGTTTGCCTCCTTCACCTTCATGATTAGCTTGGTGCCTTCGCCACCCTTTAACAATAGGCTGATGTCGTCTATGCTTTTGTCAAAAACCGACTTGCCATCTATGCTGATCAGTTTGTCTCCGGTATGCAATCCACCTAATTGAGCGGGGCTGTTTTCATAGATATCCCCGATATAGGTTTCCTTGTCTTTTTTGCGCAAGGCGGCTCCGATGCCACCGTATTTCCCGGTGGTCATAAATTCATATTCTTCGATGTCAGACTCCGTAATGTAATTGGTATAAGGGTCGAGATCGTTAAGCATGGCGTCAATCCCAACTTTGGTGAGCTTTCCGGGCTCGATGGGATCTACATAATAGGTGTTCAGTTCTTTGAAAATATTGGCAAAGACTTCCATGTTTTTAGATAATTCAAAATAGGAATCTGCCTTTTTTGCTTGTATAAAAAAAGAAAGAGCGGCTACCGCGGCAGCGCCAATAATGAATGACTTTAGGTTCGAATTGTTGGGTGTTTTGAATTGCATATTCGTTGGGATATGTAAAGCAAGTTACAACAAAGGGCAAATTGTGGAGCGGGCATTATTTATTGTTTTAACAAAATAAAATGGCTAGAATAGCGTTGCAATGCTAAAATTCTTTAACTTGCGGTGACTATAATTTTTGATTTATGAAAATAATTAAACTTATTGCTACTGTTTTTGTTGCACTTATCGCTTCTCAGGCGGCAAGCGCACAATCATTTACACTAGATAAAGACAGCTCTAAAATGTGGTGGATGTCGCCAGGTGTAATGGATATTCACATTAAGGCTAAGAACGAAACCGCCTCTCCGATAACCATGTCTTGGAAATTTATTGATCATCATACAGACCTTGGCTGGGATTTCCTAGGAGGCTGTGATAATGTGGGTTGTTATATTTATTCTACAAACGTAAACACAACAGATGCCGTTGCTCCAGGGAAAGATTGCGACTTTAAATTTTCATACAGAGGCGACGGAGGAGCTTTCGATTCGAAGTCTTATTCTACAATCGAAATTACCGGTGGATCAACTAAAGATTCGGCTACTTTTGTTGCTTACAAAACAAAGGCTGTGGGTATTGTTTCAGCGATTCTTCAAGACAACGATATCGCTATTTACCCCAATCCCGCACAAAGCTATATTGATGTAATGTATAGCCCGAGTAGCGATGTAAAAACAATTGCGATTTATAATCTAATTGGTAAAGCCGTTAGCGTTTATAAAGTAACAGATAAAAACAGTGCTCGTTGTGAGTTTAATGCAGAGATGCCTTCTGGTATTTATGTAGTTAGAGTAGCTGATAGTAAAGGCGCTGTTATTGCCACAAGAAAAATTACCCGTCAATAATATTCTTCTTCAATTTTATGAAAGCCGAGCCCTTTGCTCGGCTTTTTTGTTTGCTATAAAAACGCGTAACTTTAGCTATAATTCAAGATTATGAAGAAAGTACTAAGGGCTATATATTGTTTTTTCGTTTTCGGGGTTTTTGCTTTTTCTAACGCAAATGCCCAAAAGCTTTTTGTAGAAGGGGAGTTATTATATGCGATAACCATTTCCCAAAACGATCCCGAGCAAAAGACGTCCAACAATATTCAGGGTACATTGAGCATAAAGCAAAAAGGCCATGCCGTATTAAAAGAGTTGCTTTTGAAAAATGGTTTCAAAAGCACAAAATTGTTTTTAGGTCAGGCTAAACCCAGCTATTCTTTTGTTCTTATTGGCGAGCAAAATTTCGCTTTAAAAAGTGATGAAGAAAGCCTTCGCAACACTTTGCTTAAATGCAAGGAGTTGACGCTAGAGCCATTGCCTACAGACATCAAGTCGATTGCAGGCTTTAAAACAGAGCGCGGAAAAATTTTGTGTAACGATCGAAAACCTATTGTGATCCATTATACCCAAGAATGGCAGACAAACAACCCCTTGCTTTTTGAGGAGTTTTCTTCATTTAAAGCCCTTCCCCTTGCCTTTGAAATCAACAATGAAGACGGTAGTCTGATTCGTTTTGAGTTGATCAATATTGAGAGCAAGCCTATGGAAAATGTGGTTTTTCAAATACCTAGTGGGTATAAAATAATAAGCCAAGAAGAGTATAAAGTTTGGCAACATTAATCTATAGCAATACCAAGGGTAACAATGCTCACCTCAAGGCCTTCTACTTTTTGTAAGGTTGTAATGCAGGACTCTAGGGTTGCGCCAGTTGTTAGTATGTCATCAAGTAGCAACACTCTTTTTCCTTTGAGTTGTGCACTGTTGCTTAGCCCAAAAACATCTTTCATGTTTTCTGCGCGTTGGGCACGAGATTTGTTTGTTTGACTTTCCGTGTTTTTTATCCTTATTAGTGATTGGGTATCCAAAGTAATGTTCAGTATTTCGGCCATACTTGCTGCTATTATTTCACTTTGGTTAAAGCCTCTTTTTTTGACTTTTGTTGGGTGTAGTGGTACAGGTACAATCACATCAATATCCTTGATCCAGCTTTTGTTTTTTAACATATGGCCCAATCGGCGACCTAGAAACACAGCAATGGGCCTGTGTTTCTTGTATTTCAAGAGGTGCATTAATCTTTGTAGAAGCCCGCCTTCTCTGAAATATGCATAGGATATTGCATGTTTAAATTTGATTCGGCCAGCGAAGCGTAGGGCTGTTTCGTTATCTATTCTATCAGCGTCTTTTGTGAGGGGGATTTTGTCGGCACAAACAATACACAGGACATCTTCGTTGCCAACTAAAGCCTTGTGGCAATCCACACATAGTTTTGGATAAATGAGGTGGAGTAAGCCCCTGCCAATATCTTGAATGACTTTCTTCAAAGGCAATCTATTGTTCGCGGTTCAGTAATTCAACGGCTAAAGCATGCAAATGACGCTTTTTCTCTTCGGCTACATCTATATCTTCTAAATTTTTAAAGGCTTTTTGCGAATAATATTCTACGGCTTCTCTGCATCTGGTGTGCGCGCCAGTGGCTTCAAACAATTGTAACATGGCCGGAACCTTTTCTGCATTGTTTTCGGAATGCAACCAAGATTCAATTTCAGACAATTGCGTTGCGTTGGCTGCCAATAGGGCTTGTATGTGTAAATATGTTTTCTTGTTGGCGATAATGTCCCCGCCCTTTTGTTTGCCTAATTTATTGCTCGCACCAAAGGCATCCAAGTAGTCGTCTTGCAGTTGAAAGGCAATGCCCAAATTTTTGCCGAATTCATAAATCTTATCACAGTTTTCTGCTGAGGCATCGGCAACAATGGCGCCAATCTTCATGCTTGCTGCTAATAGAACAGAGGTTTTTAAACTAATCATTTCAATATATTCTTCGCTGGTCACATCATTGCGTTGCTCAAAATCCATGTCCATTTGTTGCCCATCGCACACTTGAATAGCGGTAGTATTAAATATTGCTAAAACTTTTTTGAAATTAGCCTCTACAAAAGATAAATGTTGGTAGGCGTAAATGCTCATAGCATCACCGCCCAATATGCCAGCAGTCAATCCATATTTTGAATGAATGGTCTCAAACCCACGACGCAAAGGCGCTTTGTCCATAATGTCATCGTGTATTAAAGTAAAATTATGGAACAGTTCAATAGCAATAGCCGCGTGCCATGCGCATTCTTCTATTTGTGTAAACAGCTCGTTGGCCATGAGGCATGCAGCAGGTCGAACGCGCTTCCCCCCAAGAGACAACAAGTATCGACAAGGGTCATACAGATTAGCAGGTTGTTGCGGAAATAAATCAGGGGCAATAATTCGTTCTTCGAATTGCTGAACTAGGCTGCGAAATGATTGCATATAACAAATGTCCTATTGTGGGTATTGAAAAAAGAAAGGTCTTTACTTTTTTATCAGTAAAGACCTTTCTGGTCATTATAAATTAAAGGCGTTCAATAACAACCGCACTAGCACCGCCACCGCCATTGCAAATGCCCGCTGCACCGTATTGTGCGTTGTTTTGGTTGAGTACATTAAGCAAGGTAACGATGATTCTAGAGCCACTATTGCCCAAGGGATGGCCCAAAGCAACTGCTCCGCCCAATACATTTACTTGCTCGTTTTTAAGGTTCATTAACTGGCAATTTACAAGGCCCACTACACTAAATGCTTCGTTTAATTCATAAAAGCTAATGTCTTCCATTTTCAAACCTGCTTTGGCAACAGCCTTGGGAACAGCTAAAGATGGAGATGTGGTAAACCACTCGGGTGCTTGTTCTGCATCAGCAAAACCTTTGATGCGGGCCAATGGTTTAAGTCCGAGCGCCGCCGCTTTTTCAGCACTCATAAGTATAACTGCCGATGCACCATCATTCATGGTTGATGCGTTGGCTGCCGTTACGCTTCCGTCTTTTATAAAGGCAGACTTAAGTCCTGGAATCTTTTCAAATTTTACATTAAAGGGCTCTTCGTCGCGTGCAAACATTTTGGGTTCGCCCCCGCGTTGGGGAATCGCAACAGGAACAATCTCGGCGTCAAATTTGCCCTCGCTTACCGATGCTTGGCTTCTGGTATAGCTTTGGATGGCAAAGGCGTCTTGTGCCTCTCGGCTGATGTTTTTTTCAGCGGCACAAAGTTCGGCCGCGTTGCCCATTGGATAATTGTGGTACACGTCTGTTAGGCCATCTTTTGCAAGGCCGTCTATCAGTGTAACATTGCCATATTTGTTGCCCCAACGTTGGTTGGGATTATAGAAAGGCACGTTACTCATACTTTCCATTCCACCAGCAACGACCACATCGGCATCGCCCAGCATAATACTTTGTGCTCCATTCATGATGGCCTTCATGCCGCTTGCGCACACTTTGTTTACCGTAGTGGCAATGACGCTATCGGGTAAGCCTGCAAATTTAGATGCTTGACGGGCTGGCGCTTGGCCAAGGTTGGCTTGCATCACACAACCCATGATAACTTCGTTAACCTCTTTTCCATTTAGCCCAATGCGATCAAGTGCACCTTTAATGGCAATTCCGCCCAGTTGTGTAGCTGAAAAATCTTTTAAAGAACCGCCCCAGCTACCCATTGGGGTGCGCACTGCAGATACAATTACTACTTCTTTCATTTGTCTTTTTTGTTAGTTTTTAAGTTTGCCGTTTTAAAACGAGCCCAAAGTTAAGGTAAATGCCTTTAGTATCTTGCTTCGTCAGGTACTTGTGTAGCGTGAATCAGGGAATTGTTAAATTTGTGTAGAACAAAGCAGAACAAGCGGCTTCTTAAAATCCATTGCTATGCGCAACAGCAGGATTCTGATCTCGTCTCCAAAATGAACAATATTGCTCCAAGTGCATTATTGAGGATTCTATGCGTCGAATTCCCGAGCGAATATACAGGACATCAAATTGCTTCAAAATATCCGGTCTTCTTATTCTTCATCACTTTGTCCCAGTCAAAATAGCGGCCATTCATCGCTACATAAACCCCAATAGGTAGGGTTTGTAAAAATGCTAAAGCAGCGCCAAGATTGAAAAAACCATCTGAACTACCGAATTTATAAGGAATCATTGCTCCTGTTAAAATAATGGTTTTGTTGATGTTTGCTTGAGCAAGGAAGGCGGCTGTTTGTGCCATAGTATCCGTACCGTGTGTTATCAATATTTTATCTTCTGGTGCGGTGGCGCAAAAATGCTTTAGGTTTTCACGGTCGGCATCGGTCATTTCAAGGCTGTCAATCATCATAACTGTTTGCACCTCTATATCCATAGTGCACCTTCCGAGTTCCAGCATTTCGGGAACATGGGTCTCTTCAAAATGAAGTTTGCCATTGATCATATCATACTCTTTGTCAAATGTGCCGCCAGTAACCAAAATGCGTATTGCCATTTTTTTCTATTTAGGGGGCAAATTACAAATTTTCGATGTTGAATTTTGATTCGGGCCCGAAGCATTGTAAAAAAATATAGATTCCAAAAGCTGTAAGCCTCCAATTGGGTGCACAAAATCTAGTTTGAGTAATATTTTAGGGTCAAACAGGAAAGCCTCGCTTTTTAAACGAATAGAGTTTTGGAATAAATTAATCCTTTCTCATCGCGCACAATTACCTTTGCCGTTCATTATTTTTTGCTTGTTATGAAGTTCCAAAAAAAGGGATTATCGAAAGAACAATTATTGCGCCTCTATACCGAGTTGCTACGCCCTAGAATGATTGAAGAAAAAATGTTGGTTTTGCTCAGGCAAGGCCGCATCAGCAAATGGTTTAGCGGTATAGGCCAAGAAGCTATTTCTGTGGGTACAACCCTTGCTTTAGACAAAGATGAATATATAATGCCGCTACACAGAAACTTGGGCGTTTTTACCGCACGAGAAATTCCTTTTGCCAAATTGTTTATGCAATGGCAAGGCAGTAAGAATGGCTTTTCAAAAGGTCGTGAGCGTTCTTTCCATTTTGGCACTAATGACTATCATATTTGTGGTATGATTTCGCACCTTGGTCCGCAAATGGCTCTTGCAGACGGTGTGGCCTTAGCGCATAAATTAAATAAAGAGAACAAGGTTTCTGTAGCCTTTAGTGGTGATGGTGGCACCAGCGAAGGTGATTTTCACGAAGCGTTGAATGTAGCAGCAGTATGGGGTTTGCCGGTTATTTTTATTATCGAGAATAACGGTTATGGATTGAGCACGCCTACCAATGAACAGTTTGCCTGTACGCAACTTGCTGATCGGGCAGTTGGTTATGGCATGAAAGGAATGACCATTGATGGCAACAACATTTTGGAAGTATACCATACCATTAAAGAGGCCCGCGAATATTGCATAAAAGAGCAAAAGCCCATTTTAATTGAGTGCATGACTTTCCGCATGCGTGGACACGAAGAAGCCAGCGGTGTAAAGTATGTGCCCAAAGAGCTGTTCGAGATTTGGGGTCAAAAAGACCCTTTAAGTAATTATGAAGAATTCTTAAAAAAGGAAAATATATTGGATGCTGCCGCCATTGATCAAATGCGCTTAAACATTCAAACGGAGATCGAACAAGGTATTGCAGAAGGCTTTGCAGAGCCCATCATTGTGCCCAACACAGAGGAAGAAATGGGGGATTTGTTCAAAGCGCATGATGGTGTTGCACGTTTACCGCAAAGCAACAATAGCTCTGAAATGAAAATGATTCAAGCGATTAGTGATGGGCTGAAAGTGGCGATGCGCAAGTATCCCAAATTGGTGTTGATGGGACAGGATATTGCAGAATATGGAGGAGCATTTAAAGTAACAGAAGGTTTTGTAGAAGAGTTTGGTAAAGAAAGGGTGCGCAATACGCCTATCTGCGAAAGCGCTATTGTAGGCGCCGCACTGGGATTATCCTTAAAAGGGTACAAGTCGATGATGGAAATGCAGTTCGCTGATTTTGTGACGGTGGGATTTAATCAAATCATCAACAACCTTGCTAAAATTCATTATCGCTGGGGGCAAAATGCGGATGTGGTGGTGCGCATGCCTACAGGTGCTGGCGTGGGCGCAGGGCCATTCCACAGTCAAAGTAATGAAGCTTGGTTTGTAAAAACGCCAGGGTTAAAAGTAGTCTATCCTTCAACGCCAGAAGACGCAAAAGGCTTGTTAATCGCTGCTTTTGACGACCCCAATCCTGTTATTTTTTTCGAACACAAAGCGCTCTATCGCAGCGTCAGCGGGCAGGTACCCGAAGGGGATTATAGCATAGAAATTGGCAAAGCGCGCAAGGTGCAGTGCGGTAATGATGTTAGCATTATCACTTATGGGGCTGGTGTACACTGGGCTAGCGAATATGCTGAAAAACATCCCGAAATCTCTATTGATATTTTAGACTTGAGAACGCTGCTCCCCTTAGATTATGACGCCATTCAAGAAACTGTTTTGCGAACAGGAAAAGTCATGATTTTGCACGAAGACACCTTAATAGCAGGTATCGGCGGTGAAATTTCAGCATGGATTACAGAAAATTGTTTTGACAAATTGGACGCACCGGTATTGCGCTGCGCAAGCCTTGATACGCCTATTCCTTTTTCGATAGAATTAGAACAAAATTTCTTGGCGAAAAGCAGAATGGATGAAGTAATGCAAAAGTTGTTGGCATATTAGTCTGTTTCGTTTCTAAACCTTATTTTCGATAAAATTAATTAAGCACTTTAATGAAGAACCTGCCCAATATTCTTACGCTTGCAAATCTTTTTTCGGGTTGCATTGCTATTGCCTTTATCATGAGTTCGCAGCCCTACTTGGCCACAATTGGCGGAGACCTGCCTTATTGGATTACGGGTACCGAGCAAGCTTATTGGGGCGCTGTTTTTATTGGACTTGCAGCTGTGTTCGACATGCTCGATGGCTTTGTTGCAAGGGCTTTGCATTTGCATTCTCCAATTGGCAAAGACCTCGATTCTCTAGCAGATGTGGTGAGTTTTGGCGTTGCGCCCTCCATGATTCTATTTAAAATGCTTTGGGCGGCAAATATTGCTCAACCGAATGCCATGGATGTTAGTATGTGGGCCATGGCACCCGCCTTTTTAGTAGCTTGTTTTGGTGCCTTGCGTTTAGCTAGGTTTAATGTGATGTCCACCTCTGGCAGTAATTTTACAGGCATGCCGATACCCGGCATTGGCATCTTAATAGCCTCTTTTCCACTAATCAATTTGTATGTTCCTACGGTTGGGATTTATTTTAAAAACACCTGGGTTTTATATGGCATTATTGCTCTAGTATGTTGGTTAATGGTTTCAAAAATTACCTTCTTCAAATTAATGCCTAGTCAATGGAATATAGCAGCGCTTTGGCCTAGGCTAGTATTGATAATAGGAGCTGTTGCCCTGTTTCCGGTTATTAGTTTTGCTGCCATACCTGCGGCCTTTATGTTGTATGTTGTTTTGTCAATAGTCTATAAAGCGCCCCTTAAGCAATAGGTATTTTAGGATAATAAAAAGAGCCGCCTCCAGAAACAGAGGCGGCTCTTTTTATGTTTTCTTTCTTTTGTGCTTGTGTTCACAGTATAAATGTTTGCAAATAGCACTAGTTAAAAACCGGCCGAATAATCAACAAATGCAGTATTCAGGTAACAGTTAATATTGACATGCATGCTAGGAAGATTTTTGGGCACTAGGGCCTAGGATGAATTATAATTAAAACATCATCCGATAAACGTCTTCAACTTTCGATGCCATTTTTACAGCAATACGATATTGGTCTATTTGTAGCCCTTTGGCATTGGCTTGTGGTATCAGTATCATATCCATTCCTAGCTTGTCGGCCTCAGCAATGCGTTGCTCAATCCGGCTGACAGCGCGTATTTCGCCACTCAATCCCACTTCGCCCACCATGCAAATATTAGAAGGAAGCGCTCTGTCCTCGTAAGACGATAGAAGAGCGCACACAAGAGCTAGTTCTATTGAGGGGTCTTCTACTTTTATGCCTCCAGCAATATTCACAAAAACATCTTTTACCCCAAAATGAAAACCGCCACGCTTCTCTAAAACGGCAAGTAATAATTGCAGTCTTCGCAAATCTAGTCCGCTTACTGTGCGCTGTGGCGTACCATATACAGCTTGTGTAACTAGAGCCTGCACTTCTATCATTAAAGGCCTAAGCCCCTCAATGGTAGCGGCTATTGCTATGCCACTCAAGGGCTCTTTGTGTTGTGCTAATAATATTTCTGATGGGTTGCTGACAGCCCTCATGCCACCTGTCACCATTTCATAAATCCCCAATTCTGATGTGGAGCCAAAGCGATTTTTAAGTGTGCGCAAAATCCTATAGGCATAATGCCTATCGCCTTCAAACTGCAATACGGTATCCACCATATGCTCCAATACCTTTGGGCCAGCTATGCTGCCATCTTTGGTGATGTGTCCAATAATGATAACGGGAATGTTAGATGTCTTTGCAAATCGAGCTAGCTCACCTGCGCACTCGCGCACTTGCGAAACAGAGCCCGCAGACGAAGCAACATAGGGCGACTCCAAAGTTTGGATAGAATCAATAATTAATAAGTTGGGTTTAATGCGTTGTGCTTCACGGAAAATTGCCGAGGTATCTGTCGCGCTGAGAATAAATAAATTTTCGTTGGGGGCACCCACCCTTTCGGCGCGCATTTTGATCTGTTGCATGCTTTCCTCTCCCGATACATATAAGGCAATTCCGTTATTCCATTGTAAGGCTGTTTGTAAAAACAAAGTGCTCTTGCCAATGCCAGGTTCGCCAGCCACAAGCGTAACAGAGCCGGGCACTAGGCCACCCCCCAAGGTGCGATTCAATTCGATGTCTTGTAAAACAATTCGTGGCTCATCGCTTACAATCACGTCGTCCATGCGGTGAGCTTGTTTGGCTTCTTTGCTTTGCGCCTCCCAGACAAAGGCTTCTTTTTCTGTGGTTTTATCTTCTCGCTGAACCACTTCTTCTACATAACTATTCCATGCCCCACAAGACGAACATTTGCCTGTCCACTTGGGTGTTTCGTGTCCGCACTGTTGGCAAAAAAATGCTGTTTTTGTTTTGGCCATTAGTTAACTTTTAATTGCTGCATTTCATTGTGAACAAATTCAGACAGTTCTTTTATATAGGCGGGTGAAAAATCAAATCGGATGCCTGCAATTGCATAAAGGTCTTTCAGTGTTTTGGTATATCCTGCGCTTAAGGAGGCCATGTAATTGTCTAGTGCCTGTTCTTTGTTGTGTTTGTATTGGCGCCACATTGCAATAGCCCCTAATTGTGCAATGCCATATTCGATATAATAAAAGGGCACTTCAAATAGATGCAGTTGTTTTTGCCAGAAACTATATTGATACTCTTGGAACTCGCTCCAGTCAACAGTTCCGGTCGAAAACTCTTCCTGTATTGCTTTCCATACTTTTTCCCTGTCTGCTATACTATGACCAGGATGTGTGTATAGCCAATGTTGGAATTTATCAATAGTAGCAATCCATGGCAATACGTCAATCACGCGTTCCATTTCTTCCCATTGTGCCCTTATACATTCTTCTTTAGTTGCAAAGAAATCTTGCCAGTATTCAAGCGTAAATAATTCCATGCTCATACTTGCCAATTCTGCAATTTCCATCGGGTATTCTTTCATTGCCGACAAGGGTAAGTCGTGCGATAAAAAGGAGTGGACTGCATGGCCGCCCTCATGCATCATGGTGATTAAATCATTTACTGTGCCAGCAGCATTCATGAAGATAAACGGAACGCCAGTTTCGGGAAGCGGGCAATTATATCCGCCAGGTGCTTTTCCCATTCTGCTGTCCAAGTCCAAGCGGCCCATCTCTTTCATTTTACTCAAGCATTCGCCAAAAAAGGGCCGTAGTTTAGTGAAAACAGCAATCGATTTGTCGAGCATTTCGTCGCCATTAGCAAATGGCTGCAAGGGCTCTCTACCTATCGGTTCAGCATCTACGTCGTAGGGCTTTAATTGTTCAATCCCTAATTCTTTTCGCCGATGCTCAAGCAGTTCTCTCTGCAGTGGAACAATATGTTCTTTAACCGCTTCGTGAAAAGCAAAACAATCTTCTGGTGTATAATCGAATCGGCCTAGTTCCTGAAATTTATAATCGCGATAATTGTCGAATCCCGCATTGAGGGCCACTTTGTGGCGCAAATCCAATAGCTTTTCAAACAAATCGTTCAGTGTGTTTTTGTCTTGTAGCCTGCGATCGACCACTTTTTCAAAAACACTTTTGCGCAAGCTCCTGTCGGAGCTGTGGAGTAATTTTGCTGCTTGTTGCAAGGTCATTTCCTTTCCCTCAATTGCTACCGACATAGCGCCGCTAATAGCACCATATTGCTGGGCAAGCACATTAATTTCTGATTGTAGTGCGATGTTTTCTTCTCGGAATAGCGCTACAGAGTTGGCTACATTGCGTAAATAGGGAAAATATATTTTTTCATCGAGTTCATTTTTGAAGGGACTATCCAAAAGTTTTTTATTGATCGCAAAGGCGTAGGGCTTTATTTTAGGCTCTATCTCTGTTACAAAAAATGTGAAAGCCTCTTCTAGAGCATTGTCTGTAGTGTCACAGGTCATTTTGATTTGGCGCCAGCAAGCGTCTTCGCCTATTGCTGATTCCAATTCGCTCAAATCGGCAAGCCATTGTTGCAAGGCTTCTGCTGCATCTAAACGCCTATTTTGTAGATTTTCAAAGTAGGGTTCTAGCCCAGCCCAATCGCTCAAGATAAAATCTTGTTTTAAGAATGTTCTGGGTCTTGCTTTAATATTCGCGCTTGCTTTCATGTACAGGGTTAGTTATGCATTTAAAATGGTCAATTCAATATGTGTTTTCTGCTGTATTTCGAACGTTGGGCAATTAAATAATTCCTTCTCTCACCAAGTCGTGCAAATGCAGCATTCCTGCATAATTCCCGTCTTTCGTCACTAATAATTGGGTGATATCATTATCCCTCATCAGTTCCAAGGCTTGCACCGCTAGTTCGCTCGCTTCAATACATTTGGGTTTTGCCGAATAAATATCTTTTGCGCGGAGAGGGTCTACATCACTGTGCAATTGCAACATTCTGCGAATGTCTCCATCAGTGATAATGCCTAGGATATTTTCTTGCTCATCGAGCACCGCAGTTGCCCCAAGTCTTTTGCCCGAAATTTCGACAATGATTTCTCGGATGGTGCTTTCGGTTTTTACTTTGGGAATTTCATTGAGCTTGATTAAGTCTTGTACACGTAAGTACATTCTTTTGCCCAGATTACCCCCTGGGTGGTAGCGTGCAAAATCCTTTTCGGTAAAGCCTTTCAGGCTGAGCAAGCAGACAGCCATTGCATCACCCATCACCATTTGGGCTGTAGTGCTGGTTGTTGGGGCAAGGTTGTTGGGGCAGGCTTCTTTTTCTACGCTGCAATTCAAAAAAATATTCGCATTAGTAGCCAAATAGGATTGTTCATTTCCACAAAGGGCGATCACCGTATTGTCAAAATTTTTAACTAAGGGAAGGAGCAATTTTATCTCGGGGCTTTCACCGCTTTTGGAAATAATCATCACCACATCATCTTGTTGAATCATGCCTAAATCTCCGTGAATGGCATCGGCCGCGTGCATATATAATGCAGCAGTGCCCGTTGAATTCAAGGTCGCTACAATCTTTTGTGCTATGATGGCGCTTTTGCCTATTCCTGAAATAACAAGACGGCCCTTAGATTGATAAACAACATTGATTGCGGCTGCAAAATCATCATTTATAAAACCCTCTATGGCTGCTATAGAAGCAGATTGCAATCGGATAGAATCAATGGCTTGTTGTAAAACGAGGTCTTTTGAAAACATAGTGCGAAGTTAAGCAGCAGCTAGGAATGAAGCATAATCTTTACATATTATTTCGCCTATCTTTAACCTTAAAAATAACGAACTTGAAAATGAACTCTTCCAAAGCGCCCCGTTTCATTATTTTTCTTGTACCCCTAATAGTTTTAAGCGCATACCTTATAGCCTGCACGCCCAAAAAGTTGAGCAGTAATTACGGCGACAGTAAAGCCTATGCCGACGAAGATAGCACGGGGGTAGGTCTGCGCATAAAAGAAAGACAAGCTAAGATGCCTTTTGATACGGGAACTGTGGCTCCCAAAATACAAAAGTCGGCGCCGACATATGACAGCCAATAGGTTAGGGTTTATTTCTTTTTACTTATGAGCGATGTAAAAGGGTTGTTGAGATTCTCATAAGCCATCATGTCCACTTTTATGCTTCCTACTAATATGGGGCTTTCGATGCGTACCGGTATGTGGTTGGCATCATCACTTACCCAAACGGTCATTTTTTCACCGCCTTTAAAAATAGTGCCATCTATCAGCAAAGGCATTATTTTGATCGCTTTAAATTTACCGTATTTAGTTTCTATTTCTTGTTTGCCCACATAGCGAATGTACAGGTCATAAACTTTGTCGTCTAGGAACATTGAAAAGGGGATTTTTGCCCCAGGCTTATATTTGTTGTAGTCTATGTTTCGGGCAAAATATATTGCAGACAAAACATCTTGTACGCAATGCGGTATAACGAAAGTGCCATTGGTGCTAACTGCTTTTCCGATGGCGTGATTGAAGCTTACATAATTGTAGATCTTATATCCACCTTCGTTTACATTTCGGATAAATCGATGAGGCAAAAGCGTTTCTTGATCAATAATGCTTTCATACTTATCGTTTACTTTAAAAAACCAATCATAAGATTTAGCTGTTTTTCCTATGCCGGTTATATGGTATACCTTTTTGTTTTCGAATAGCTCGCTGTGTACCACAAACTGTGCATCTCCTGCATGTATCCAAAAGGGGTTCATATTGTAATACACCTTAAACACAATACGTTCGCCATTTTTAAAACTGGTGTTTTGGGTATTGCAAAAATCTGTTTGTGCTTGGGCTTTTGCCCAGCACAACAGCATAGGGAGCAATAAGGTTTTTGCAAATTTCATTTAATCAACTAAAAGGATTTGTGGCATATAGGAGATGCAATATTATCTCGAAAGTTGTTGTGTGCTTCGGGAATGTACCATTGATAACATTCCTTTATCAAAAATACAATTCGCCTGAATCGGTTTTTGACAAGATTTTTTGCTTGAATATTTGGTACATTTGAACGACTTATCGAAGCGTTATTTTGAAAGATAAACCCCAAATTATTTTAGGCATTGACCCCGGAACTTTAGTCATGGGTTATGGATTGATTGCTATAGATAAAGCGAAAATTAGCCTTGTAGAAATGGGCGTGCTCCATTTGTCGAAATATAAAAATCACCCAGAGCGCTTGTCCCTTATTTTCAAAAAAATGGAAATGCTTATTAAAGCACACAAGCCTGCAGCAGTAGCTATTGAAGCTCCTTTCTTTGGGAAAAATGTACAAAGTATGCTCAAGTTAGGGCGCGCACAAGGTGTGGCTATTGCGGCAGCGATGATGCACGATTTAGAGGCTATTGAATATGCGCCTCGAAAAGTAAAACAATCTATTACGGGTAAGGGTGCCGCAAGCAAAGAGCAAGTCTGGTCTATGTTGCAGCGGATACTTGATTTTGAAGAAAGGCCCGAGTTTATGGATGCTACCGATGCCGTGGCCGTTGCCTTGTGTCATCATTATCAAATGAAAAATCCCCTGCTTTCAAAAGGCGAAGTACCCCTAAAAAAAGGGAGTGGAAAAAAGCAAAGCTGGGACAGTTTTTTGGCCCTAAATAAGGACAGAATTAAATTGAAATAAACGACATGAAAAACGCCTCTATAAGATTGATAATGGTTTTGGCCCTTGTCGTGTCAGCAGGCATTATCATTACCCAGAGTTATTGGGTAAAGCGGGCGTATACACTGCAAGAAACGGAGTTTAATTTTAACGTGAATAAGGCTTTATCTAGGGTAGCACAGGATGTCATGACATTGAAAGAGGTGCAGTTGCCTAATTATAGTCCTGTAGAGAAAATTACCGACGATTACTATGTGGTTCAAATCAATGTTTTTGTCGAACAAAAGATATTGCAGCACTATCTTGAAGCGGCTTTTGCACAGCAAAATTTGGTCACAGATTTTCAGTTTGGCTTGTACGATTGTATGAGCGAAAAAGTAAATTATCAAGACTGGGTGCAAGTGGCTGGTGGCGATAAAAAACCCTTTAAATTGGTAGAATTTCCAAATATCAAAAGGGAAAATTATTACTTCGGCGTTTATTTTCCTTATCGCCAACAATTACTCACTTCGCAAATTAGTCTTTGGTTTATCTCCTCAGCAGTGCTTATTTGTGTTATTGGATTTTTGGGCTATTTGTTGTTTATCATTTTGAAGCAAAAAAGACTAAGTGAAGTGCAAAAAAACTTCGTTAATAATATGACCCATGAGCTCAAAACCCCTTTGGCTTCTATACAGATGAGCGCCATTGTTTTGCGCGACGAAGACATTATTCATAAGCCACATCGATTGAGAAGCTATACCGATATTATTTTAAAAGAAAGTTCGCAATTAAGTGCTCAGATAGAGCGTGTTTTGCAAATGGCCCAGTCTGATAAAGGGAAGGTGGTGTTGCACAAAGAAACAATTGTGTGGCAAGAAATATTACAAACGGTAAAAGATAGTTTTGAGCACCTGGTAGTTAGTAAAAGTGGACAGATTTTATTGCAAATGCCTAAGGCAATAATCACCATGCAGGGGGATAGGCTTCATTTAACAAACCTAATTAGTAATCTAGTAGATAATGCCATTAAATACTGCGACAAGGAGCCGGATATAATCATTGATGTAATGGAGCAGCAAGGCAAAATTGTAATTAGTATCGAAGACAATGGAATAGGCATCGACAAGAAATACCATCGTCATGTGTTTAAAAAGTTTTACCGTGTGCCCACAGGTAATGTTCATAATGTAAAGGGTTTTGGCTTGGGGCTTAACTATGTTCAAAGTATAGCTCAATTGCATTTTGGTAAAGTCTCCTTCTCTAGCGAAATCTCAAAAGGCACTATATTTACTGTAAGTTTTCCGAGTATCCGATAAAACAAAATGCAATGCCCCACCCAAAAGCAAAAGTACTATTGGTAGAAGATGACGCTTCTATTGCTTTTATTGTAAAAGACAACCTTGAAGAAGGCGGCTATGAGGTCGTGTATTGTGTTGATGGCGAGACGGGATGGCAACAGTTTATGCGCAACACCTTTGATATTTGTTTGCTCGATGTCATGTTGCCCAAGAAAGACGGTTTAGCCTTAGCAGCCCAAATTCGCAAGAAAAACAAAACTGTTCCCCTTTTGATGCTAACGGCCATGGGAAGTGATGAGGCCAAAATTGCAGGCTTTCAAAAAGGTGCTGATGACTACATTACAAAGCCATTTAACATGCAAGAGTTGATGTTGCGTATGGAGGTTTTCTTAAAACGCACACAGAAAAAGCAAGAGCCTTTAAGTGGGCCGGTCATCATTGGTTCCTTGCAGTTTGATTATAAAAACTTATTACTCAAGACCGCCACGGATACCACTCAGCTTACTCAGCGCGAGGCAGAGCTGTTTCGATATTTTTATCAGCACTGCAATTCTGTGCTCAAAAGGGAAGACATCTTGATGGAGATATGGGGAAAGGACGACTATTTCCTGGGTCGCAGCATGGATGTTTTTATCACTAAGTTGCGCAAGTATATCAAAGGCCAAGAGGGTATTGAGATCCAAACCATACACGGGGTAGGATTTAAAATGCTCGTTTCCTAAGCGTTCACATTCCTCAATCCTTGCAGTAAAGAAAAGGCGATTGCCGCGGTGAGAGTATGCCTCCATTATTCTATAGGGTATTGTAGCACGAAAAGCGTCAGAGGCGCTAATCCATATTAGAAACTCAGTAGTTCCCCAACAAAATCATTTAGGACTAATTTTAACCCCCCAAAATTTAGGCTATTTAGGTAAAAGGGGCTACATCAAACTATTGATGTAGCCCCTTTTTTTGTAGCAATAACTTTTCAGATTGTTTATTTCTGAGCACTAGACGCAGGCATCATTAGTGCATGCAAAACATTGGTTGCGTTAAGGTATTTATTAGCTGCTTCGGTAAGCATTGCTGGGTTTATCGCTTTTACACGGGCTTCATAATTATTGATGTTTTCCGTTGGTAAAGCATATTGCTGGTATTTGCTTAAAGTGCCTAGCCAAAAGCCATTTGTTTGTCTCCCGGCTTTGAATTTTTGAATCGCCGTTTCGCTTGCTTTAGCCAATTCTTCGGCCTGAATATTTCCTGCTTTTTTGGTATCGTTTACAATTTCCCAAAAAGCTACTTGAACCTTCTCTGCATTTTCGGGCCCGCATGGCAAATAGCTTTGCATCATAAAACGCTCTTTAGGAAATTTAGACAAGCGTAAGCCAACACCGCCACCATAAATTGCACTCATTTTTTCGCGAATAATATCAGTAATTCTGTTGTCAATTACTTCTTTCAACATAGCCAAAACAAGCTCATCCTGTTGGTTGTAGGGGGTGTTAAAATAGCTCATTTCGTTGACCATGCTTTTAGGCTCATCGCCTACTTTTACAGTAAACGTATTATCGCCTTTAACGAGCTCTATTCCTAAGTCTTTGCTTTTGTTGCCCACATCTTCTTTGCCCAATCCGCCAATATATCGCTCTACTAATCCTTTAAATGTTGCTTCGGGAATGCTGCCTACAAAAAAGTAATTCATTCCATTGGCAGATGCAAAGCGTTTGCTGTAAAACGACAGTGCATTGTTGTGGTTGATGGCATCAAAATCGCTTTGTGCTGGAATTTGCTTCATTCTTGGGTTGTTTCCATACATAAAGTTGTTGAGTGTGTCTCCAAAATAACTTTGGGGATCTGATTTCATTTGCGCAATCATTTGCATTTGTCGGTTTTTGAACGATTCAAAAGCTGTTGCGTCAACACGAGGGGCGGTGCATTTTAGATGCAATAATTGAAGTGCCGTTTCGAAATCTTTGATGCTGGAGCGACCATTGACCATTTCGGTGTTTAAGTCCATGATGGTAGCAACGGATACGGTTTTTCCAGTTAAGAATTTTTGCAAATCGGTATTCGAAAATGCACCATAGCCCATTTCATCTACAACATTATTGCAGTAGTCGGCACTTTGATAGTCACTGCCCGTATAGAGCGAAGAACCTCCAAATCGATAAGCCGAGAAAACAATCTCGTCGTTTTTTAGATCTGTTTTTTTAAAGGTTACTTTTGCGCCATTGCTCAAAGTCCAAGTAGTGCTACCGATTTTTGTGTCTTTTTCTTCTTTGATTACTTTACCCGCTACTGGCTCTTTTGCTAATAGTTGTGTAGGTAAAGTTTTTTCTGCATAGGCCACTACATCAGATTTCAAACTATTGTCTACATAAGACTTTAGGTCGGCATCTGTGGGCAATTTGTCTCCGGTTTTGGTTGTTACTAAAGCAAAGTAGGTTTTGTCAATTCCGATTTCTTCTCTGATTTTGTTCACTTCTTCCAAAGTGATTTTGGATAAGTTGTTTTTCATCAGATTGTATTCCCATTCGATTCCTGGTGCTGGTTCGTTGGTAAGGAAGTGTCTAACTAATTCGTCTATGCGAGTTTTAGATTCCGTTTTGTCTCTTTCATTGTACATTCTCTCGTAGTTGGCCATTGTAGCGGCTTTAGCACGGTCAAGTTCGGCTAGGGTAAAACCAAATTTCTTCACTTTCAAAGACTCTTTTATCAAGGCCTCGGTAGCGTCTTTGATTTTATCATTGCCACACACAGCAAATAATTGGAAGTTTTCCCATCCGCGAGCCCATCCGCCTTGGATGCCTCCAAAGCTGAATATGAATGGCGGGTTAGATGTGTTTTTCAATTCGTCGAAACGAGCAGACATCATAGCGTTAAATAAAGACTGCTTGGTATCTTCAAGGTATTCTGCCCTTGTAGTGGCTGCTGTTTTTCTTTTGTTATTGCCAATGATTTGTACCACCGTGTAGGGAGTCTCTTTGTCGCTCAACACCATTGCTTTGCTGCTCGTGCGCTCCGGCACATCATAGTACTCTGGACGCGGTCTTGGATTGGCAGGGTTTTTAAAGCCGCTGAACTTTTCTTTAATCAAACGTTCGGCTTCTGACGGGTCTATATCTCCTACCACCATTACGGCTTGTAGGTTGGGTCGATACCAATCGCGGTGAAAACGCTTAATGACATCATGCTTAAAGTTTTTCAAAAGCTTGTCATCGCCAATAGGTAAGCGTTGTGCATAGCGTGACCCATTCATGTATTCGGGCAACCATATTTTCATCATTCTATCGTCAGCGCCCTTCCCTAAACGGCTTTCTTCTAAAACCACATTGCGTTCTTTATCTATTTCTTCGTTTTCTAATAAGGCTGCGCCACTCCAATCTGCAATGATTTGAAAGCCCTGATCAATTTTCTTTTTGTCTTCTGCGGGAATGGGTAAGATGTAGACGGTTTCATCAAAGCTCGTGTAGGCATTCAAGTCGGCACCAAATTCTACACCGATGCTTTGTAGGTAATGAACCACCTCGTTTTTGGGGAAATTTTTCAAGCCATTGAAGTTCATGTGCTCCATTAAATGGGCTAAACCTAATTGGTCGTCATCTTCTTGGATAGCTCCCGCATTCACCACCATGCGGAGTTCAATTTTCTTTTCGGGCTTTTTGTTTTGAATAATATAATACTTCAATCCGTTAGGCAATTGGCCGGTCTTGACCTTGCTATCAAGGGGTATCTTTTCGTTTTGTGCTAGAGCCAAAAGGGGTAGCATTAGACATATAAATGCCAAAAATTGTTTGAATAACTTCATATAAATGATGATTTAGGGTTACAAATTAGCAACAAAAATTGAAATAATAATAAAATTTAATAAACGCAAACAAAAGAATAAGTGCTCGGCACAAAAAAGAGCGCAGCTATCACAATAGCTGCGCTCTAGTAATGTAAATCCAAAGAGGCTTTATTTGTCTTTTTTGATAATGGCATATACTTCGATGCCTAGGCCTATTAAAATCATAATTGGCGCCAGCGTAATCCTGCGGAAGCTATATACTTCATCATAATTAAATTTGTGTGGGTCAGGGCTTTTGCCGCCAGCCATTAGTATGAGTCCCAGCAAAATAAAGGCTACTCCAATCAGCATCCACTTATAATTGCCCTTGTCAAAAAGGAAGTCTTGTTTTGAGTTATTGCTCATTGTGAATTAGTTTTTTTAAGAAATCGGGTTAAAAAAGAAATCAATAAAGGTCGTCTACCGTAACCTTGAGGTATTTGATAACAGACCTGTGCGTGCTGACTAAAGAAATGAGTATGCCGCCAATAATCATAGAAAACATCAACAGCACAAGAAGTGTAGGGTTGTTCAGTGCTTTCAGCTCGGGCACACTAGCTTCTGCGGCCGACTTTACTAATAGCAATCCCATTACAGCCAAGACGCCACTTATCAACCCATTAATTAATGCCCGTTGGTCGAAGGGTTTGGAAATAAACCAACGTGTAGCGCCAACCATTTGCATGGTTTTAATTAAAAAACGATTACTGAACATAGCTAGGCGCACCGTATTGTCGATAAGAACAATTACTACAATAATAAGTACGATAGAAATCAGGGCTAGAATAATACTCACTTTGCGCAAGTTGTCGTTCATTTGGTGCACGATGGTTTTGGGATAGCTTACCCGATTAACCACATTGCTTTGTTCGATAAACTGCTTGATTTTTTCGATACTGTCTTTGTTTACGTATTCTTGGTGGAGGTTAAGCTCGATGCTTGAAAACAAAGGATTAAATCCCAGAAAGCTGGAAACATCTTCACCCTCTAATTCGCTTTGCATTTTCAAGGCTTCCTCTTTAGTAATGATTCTGCTTTTTTTGGTAAAAGGCTGTTTATCTACGATTGTCTTTAGCTGAGCAACGCTTTCATCTCTTACGTTGTCATGGAAGTCTATTTGTACGGCCATGCCTTCTTTAACTACTTGCGCAAGGCTGCTTCCATTTATAACGATCCAACCCATGGTGCCTAATAGGAACAACACGAGCGAAACGCCAATAATAGAAAAAGTGTAAGACGCTTTAGATTTGTTAGTAACCGCCATTAATAAAAAGTCTGAAAATAAAAACTGTTGAAAAGCCAAAGCTAAAAAATTACAGCCAATTCTATTCTTTTTTTTGGTAAAATACTGATAAAAGAATCAGGGCCTATCTTCTGCAAGTGCTTTTATCGTTGTGTGTTGGCCTTTTGTGAAAAGAGCAATAGGTATACGGCAATAAGCAGCATAGTGGTTAATGTAGAGGCAAAAATCTTAAGGATTAAATAGCCAATATTATTAAAGCTCCATAACTCAATCATAAAAAAAACGGAATGATGAATGAGGATAAGAAAGGCGCTATAAGTGAGGAAAGGCGGCCAGCCCATTGTCTTTACAGAGGGCGAAAGCTGGTTGTACTCTTTCATGTTTTTAGGAAGCAGTGCCGACAAAACATTCGTACGCAAATAGGCAATTAGCACCATGGCAAAAGCATGCATGCCGGGCGTGTTCATGAATGCATCCACGGTACACCCACATGCAAAACCAATAATAAGCAATAGCCATACAGGGGCCTCAAAGGGTAGTAATAATATAAACAATGGATATAGGTAAGGTGTAAAGACCGGGAAGCCTGCTGGTTGCGACCACCAAAACAATCCTACATTGTTCAAAATTAAAACTTGAAATAGCAACAGTAAAAAAAACTGTGCTAAGTATCTGGCATACTGGCTCATTTTTTTTGTGGTGCTTGTTTTAGTGCTTGCTCGGTAGTGTCTTCTAGTTTTCTGCGCTCTTCCATATAGTCGTTTTTAATGGCATATACGTATTGCATATTGCGAAAATTAGTGGCAGGCTTGATGTGTACAATTCGTGAATTATCTTTCTTGATTACAAATACTTTTTCTACTCGGCCTACTAGCATGTCTGCAGGAAACAATGTAGAATAGCTTGTTGTCAAAACGCTGTCTCCTTTTTTGATTTTGATTTCGGCCTGTGTTATTTTCATAAATAGTTCATCAGGGCTAGAGCCTTCTTCCCAATAGACGAAACTGGTAGTGCCATCTGTCAATTTAGCACTCAATCTTTGTTTGGTGTTGAGCACTGATAATGCAGTCGCAAAATGAGCCGAAACATTGACCACCCTTCCCACAATTCCAGCGCTTGATACAAGGGCCATGTTTTTTTCTATGCCATCTTTCGACCCTCTATTGATGGTAATAAAATTGGATGCGGCATTGATAGAATTGTTAACGACTCTCGCTTTGAGGTAGGTGTAATGGGCATATTGTATGCGATGCGTTGAGTCGTTTAATACAAGGCTTTGGCTAACTGAGCTGTCATTAAGCAAGTCAAATTCTGTTTGTTTCGAAAGTTGTTGCCTTAATCGAGTGTTTTCGTTGAGTAAGCTGTCGTTCATTCTGCTGAGTTCAAAATAATGACGCACACCAGATTGCTTTTTATACCAAAAGGCCACAAACAGATTGGCTGAATTCATTAGCTCATTTCCTTGAAGGGTATTGGTTTTAGCAATCATTACCATACACAACAATTCTAACCCTATAAAAAGAATAAGGGTGAAGAATCGTTGAATAAAAGAAATAAGGACGCGCAAGGAAAGTGTTTGCTAAAAAGGAGAGACAAGAAAATGTTTTATTGAAAAAGAAGACTTGCCAAAGCAAAATTATCGCATCAAAAAGGACATCTTGGTGATGTTTTTTAACGCCAAGCCTGTGCCACGCACAACCGCGCGTAGTGGGTCTTCGGCTACTTGAACGGGCAGTTTTATTTTTTGAGAAATTCTGCGGTCAAGTCCGCGCAATAATGCCCCACCACCAGTAAGGTATAAGCCTCTGCGGTAAATGTCGGCAGCTAATTCTGGAGGTGTGCTTTCCAATGCTTTTAAGATCGCTTCTTCAATTTTAAATAAAGATTTATCTAAGGCTTCTGCGACCTCTTGGTAACTCACCATTATTTGTTTCGGAATACCCGTTACCAAGTCGCGACCATTCACTGCTATATCGTCTGGGGCATTTTCTAAATCCTTCAAGGCAGATCCTACGTGAATTTTAATTTGCTCGGCGGTACGCTCTCCTATCAGTAAAGAGTGGTAACGGCGCATAGCTTCCATAATATCATTGGTAAATTCATCACCCGCAATACGAACAGACTGGTCGCAAACGATGCCGCCCAAGGCGATTACAGAAATACCTGTTGTGCCTCCCCCGATGTCAATAATCATATTGCCTGTTGGCTCTTCAACGTCAATGCCAATACCCAAAGCGGCAGCCATGGGTTCGTGTATCATATAAACCTCCTTAGCGCCGGCGCGCTCGGCAGAGTCGTGCACAGCACGTTTCTCCACTTCGGTAATGCTCGATGGAATACAAATGACCATTCTCCAGCTCGGTGGAAATAAGGATTTTTTTGGGGTAACCATTTTGATAAACTCGCGGAGCATACTTTCTGCTGCATCAAAATCTGCAATTACACCATCGCGCAAGGGGCGGATGGTTTTTAAATTGTCATGGGTTTTTTCGTGCATCATCATCGCCTTTTTACCCACGGCCACTATTTTATTGGTCGTTCGGTCTTTGGCTACAATAGAAGGCTCATCCACCACTACTTGGTCGTTATGAATAATTAAAGTGTTCGCCGTACCCAAGTCGATAGCGATTTCTTGTGTCAAAAAACTAAATAAGCCCATAAAATATGTTTTGCCTTGTTTCGGCGATTTTGTTGTCGGTAATTAATCTTCGCAAAGTTGCGAAAAAATTAACACTGTTTCTAGTCTTCTTTATAAAAAAGGGAAGCTTTGTGCTATTTATTTTGTTAAAAGAAAATTCAAAGCCCTTTTGTCGTCCCTTATTTTTTAACAAAAGCCTTATTTTCATTCATTAGCGCTTGTTGTTGAGGGCTTAATTTAATTACCCACAGCTGTGTATTTCTTTCCGAAGGTCAGTCCAAAAGCTGTGCTATTTTCGACTTGATTTTAAAGCAACAAAAGCCATGGTACTCGATCAATTAATGCTTCATGTTGAAGCCCTCATATTTGCAAGTGAACGCCCCATTACTCAAGTAGAATTGGTTGAACACATTGGCCAAACTATTGAGGAAATAATAGAGCCAGAGCGTGTTTCGGCTGGCATTGAAGCGGTGCGTGAAAAGTATTCAACCGATTTTTATCCATTCGAATTGCGTGAAATTGGCGGTGGTTTCCAGTTTTTGACCAAAAAAGAATTTCATAAAACAGTACTGCAGCTCAATGGCGATAAGCACATTAAAAAGCTTTCGGCATCGGCAATGGAAACATTGGCTATAATTGCCTACAAACAACCTATTGCCAAAAGCGACATTGAGTTTATACGAGGCGTAAGCGCGGACTATTCTATTCAAAAATTGCTAGAAAAGGAGCTTATTGTGATTGTTGGTCGTAATGAAGATGCCGTTGGCAAGCCCTTATTGTATAGCGTTTCGCGACACTTTATGGATTATTTAGGTATCAATTCGCCTACGCAGCTACCGCAGTTGAAAGAATTAAATCTAGAATTGACTCTTCCCTCTAGTGCGCTTGATGCTCAAGTAGCTTTGTCTGAAACCGAAATGGTCGTGGATGAAGAGGGAAATCTCGGCATTCAAGAGGCTTAGCCTGGCCTTTTTTGTTTGTTTATAAGGGTTGAAAACGACAGATTGCGCAAAAAAATTTGCAATTTCTTTTGTTTTCAGCTTTTTCGTTTTATCTTACAGCGTTAAAACTTCAAAATTTTTCTGTCTTGAAACGATATATACTTTCACTTGCGCTTCTTTTGCCTGCAATTTCACAGGCTCAAAAGCACCACGAAGCAGGACTGACCTTTGGTGTAAGCAATTATACTGGTGACTTACAAGACAAGCCTTTTGCGTCTACAGGACATCATCCTTTGATAGGTGCTAGCTATAAAATGTTTATGACGCCTCGCGTTGGTTTGCGTTTTGGCGCCACATTTACTACCATTTCTGGTGCCGATAGCCTTTCTGATATAAAAGCAAATTATCTACGTAACCTTAATTTTACTTCTCGTATTATTGAAGCTCATGCCGGCCTTGAGTATAATTTTTGGCCTATCGATCGTGTGCGTTCACGCGTTAGCCCTTATGTTTTTGCCGGCATTGGCGTCTTTTATAGTAACCCTTTTACCAACGGTATGGATGGCGAAAAGGTTTTTCTGAAGCATTTAAGTACTGAAGGTCAAGGTTTGCCTATTTATGCAGACAGAAAGCCTTATTCTAATGTTAATGTGTCTTTTCCGTTCGGTGCGGGGGTGAAATTTTTGGTAAATAAAACCTTAGTCATCAGCGCAGAAATGGGCTTTAGGCCTACTACTACTGACTATCTTGACGATGTCAGTAAGTCTTATGTCAATTTGGATACTTTATCTAAGTACAAAGGTGCACAAGCGGTACAACTTTCTTACAGAGGCAATAAAGCGGCTGGATGGAATGAGGATGGAAACGGTAATGGACAAAGCTATGTAGATTACGGTTTTAAGCGTGGTGATAGTCGTTCGAATGATTGGTACTGGTTTGGAAATATTACGATAGCTATTTACCTCAGAGCTTCAGGTAATACACGTACTTATTGGCAGACAACTTGCCCGAGAGGTAGAAATTAATAGTAACGAAATAACGAATAATATAGAAAGCCCAAAACATTTGTTTTGGGCTTTCTTGTGTGCCCTATTGGGGCATTGTGTTTGTAAAAAAGGGGCGTATTAAAATGCCATGCTCAGTTTATGGTTGCTATTCGGAGCCCTAGGATTTATCTATTTGCTACAGCAATTAGGCCCTCAGCAAGTATGCGGTCGTTACTTAGTCGTGGTACTTTGTTTTGTCCGCCAAGTTTTCCGATACTACGCATATATTCAATAAATGCCTTTGGCCGTAGCACGGTGATTCGAATGTTTTGTAGGATGCCCCCACGTATGAGGTCGTCGTAATAAACATTTTTTGCTCGTAGGGCATTGTTTAGGCTGAGCGCAAAGCTCGATAGGTTTTCTGGCTCTTGCTCAAAGGCAATAAGCCACTCGTGGTAGGGTAAAGATCCATCTGGAGTTTGAATCATGGGCGCTACGGTAAATTCTATAATTTGAGCGTTATGCTCTTTGGAGGCTATGCGCATGGCGTGCTCTACTTCCTCGGAAATAACATGTTCGCCAAATGCCGAAATAAAATGTTTGATACGGCCTGTTACCACTATGCGATAGGGTTCAAGGCTTACAAATTTTACGGTGTCTCCAATATTATAGCCCCAAAGGCCAGCGTTGCTGTTGATGATGAGTGCATATTGCTCACCCAATTGCACCTCTGTCAAGCGTAGACGCTTGGGTTTTTCGTTGAAAATCTCTCCAGCGGGTATAAATTCAAAAAAGATACCGGAATTTGTATTTAACAAGAGGCCTTCTTCTTCTTGGCTGTCTTGAAAGGCAAAAAAACCTTCAGATGCCGGGAAGGTCTCAATTGTATCTATGTTCTTTCCAATACTTTGCATCAATTTGGCGCGGTAGGGTTCAAAATTGACGCCGCCATGTACAATTACTTGAAGCTTAGGAAAAAGCTCTATGATTTTTTTGCCATTATTGGCTTCACTGAGCCAGTCAAAATACATTTGCATCCAAGGGGGAATGCCGCTAATCAGTCGCATGTCTTGGAGGCTCGTTTCTGAAACAATTTTGCCTAATTTGGTTTCCCAGTCTTCAATGCAGTTTGTTTCGAAGGAGGGCATTTGGTTTTTGCGTAAATAACCCGGAACAAAATGGTTGACAATCCCCGAAAGCCTTCCTGTGGGGATACCCCCTACTCGATCGAGTGTTGGCGACCCGGATAGGAATATCATTTTACCATCCGCAAACTCTGGCTTGCCTGTTTCGGCCATATAATTGAGCAAGGCATATTTAGCTGTGTCTATATGGTTGTCGATAGAGTCTTTGGTAATAGGAATGTATTTGCTCCCACTGGTGGTGCCAGAAGTTTTGGCAAAATACATGGGCTTCCCTTTCCATAAAACATTTTCGGTGCCTGACTTTATCAGTTCAATATATTCCTTTATGCCTTCGTAATCACGGATGGGTACCGCATCTTTGTATTCGGTATAGCTCGTTATTTGAGATAAGCTATGGTCTTTGCCAAAGAGCGTATTCTTGCCGTTTTTTACTTGTGCCGCAAAAATACTTTCCTGGTCTTCAATTGCATGGAGCATGTTCTTGCGCACCTTTTTTTGAATAACAGCTGCATAAGGCTTGGCAAGAAAAGATTTAAATTTCACTATTTCACAAGATTAAAAAAGGAGAATAATAAAGGTAAAAGTAAGGTTTTCGTGTTGCACTTGATGAACTCCAAGTTAAGAAATGCCCTTTGTTATCCTTGTTGCTATAATTCCAATAATGCTAGCTTATGATTTTCAGGACAAAAGCCAATTTTTGATGACAAAAGCAAGCTTTGATGTGGGCGCTTTATCTTAATTGGGCATTTTTCTTGTCGGCAATAATTCCTCTTTCAAGTACATTAAAGTTTTACCTTTGCGCAGCTTATGAATAACAATAAAGTAAGAGTTCGTTTTGCACCAAGCCCTACCGGCGGATTGCACTTAGGCGGTGTGCGCACCGTATTGTATAACTATCTATTTGCTCGCCATCATGGAGGTGATTTTGTTTTGCGGATTGAGGATACCGACCAAAGCCGTTTTGTGGCAGGTGCCGAAGAGTATATAATGCAATGCTTGGATTGGTGTGGTATTCAGCCCGACGAGAGCCCTCTTAAGCCTGGCGCATACGGTCCGTATCGCCAAAGTGAACGCAAACCCATGTATGCGCAATATGCACATCAGTTGGTTGAGCAAGGGAACGCTTATATCGCTTTCGATACCACCGAAGACCTAGAATCGATGCGTGAACAATACAAAACGGAGCACCATAATGCACAATATGATGGCCGTACGCGTGCTTTTATGCGCAATTCCCTCACGCTTACAAAGGAGGAGGTAGATGCTCTGCTGACCAGCAATACGCCCCACGTTATTCGTATCAAAATGCCCCAAAACGAAACGGTGGTGTTTACGGATATGATTCGTGGCGAGGTGAGTTTTGACACCAATTTGGTAGATGATAAGGTATTGCTGAAAGCAGATGGAATGCCCACCTATCATCTTGCCGTAGTTGTAGATGATTATTTAATGAACATCTCTCATGCCTTCCGTGGCGAGGAATGGTTGCCCAGTGCACCAGTGCATTTATTGCTCTGGAAATATTTAGGTTGGGAAGCGGCAATGCCTCAATGGGCGCACCTTCCGCTAATATTGAAACCCGATGGAAATGGTAAGCTAAGCAAGCGCGATGGCGATCGATTGGGCTTTCCCGTTTTTGCAATGGATTGGACCGACCCCCGCAGCATGGAACAAACCACAGGTTTCCGTGAGCGTGGATTTTTGCCCGAAGCCTTTACGAATATGTTGGCTATGCTGGGATGGAATTCGGGCATGGAGCAAGAGCTCTTTACCATGGACGAATTGGTGCAACATTTCTCTATCGACAGGGTACACAAAGCCGGTGCAAAATTTGATTACGAAAAAGCCAAATGGTTCAACCAGCAGTATATTCAAAAGACAGATAATGCACGTTTAGCCGAATTGGTTCAACCTTTTATTGCCGATAAAAATATTGCCATTCAAGATGAAAAATTAGCGACAGTTATGGGCCTTGTAAAAGAGCGCTTGCATTTATTGAGCGAATTTTGGGATCAAGCAAGCTTCTTTTTTGTTCGCCCCGAAACCATTGATGTCACTGCGATACAAGCTAAATGGAATGATACAACTCGACAGTTTTTTGTATTGCTGGCGCAAAAATTGGGTGCTGCTGCAGATTGGAATCATGTTGCCATAGAAGAAGTGTTTAATGGAGCGATTGCTGAGTCCGGTACAAAGAAAGGTGAAGCTATGTTGCCACTACGCGTGATGTTGGTGGGGGGTAAATTTGGTCCGGGTGTATTTGCCATTGCCGAGCAAATTGGGAAAGCAGAAACGGTGGGTCGCATTGATGCTGCACTGAAGCAGCTGTAGTATATAGGCTAAGCAAGGCGAAGGAATGACGAGCCCTGACGTTGCCCGCCCGGATGAATCCTTTCGGACGGGCGTCGCCTAAATAGTTGAAGAAAAGACAAATGCCGACCTCATAAAAAATTTTAGATTACAGAACGCAAAAGCCATAATTTCGTGGCTCGGATTTAAGGATAAACATAAAAAACGATACAATGCAATACACGGCCCACATCAATATTATGCCACTGAAAGAATTGCTTGACCCACAGGGAAAGGCAGTAAACAGCAGCTTACACAATCTTGGCCTCAGCCAAATCCAACATGTGCGTGTAGGTAAACATATCACTTTAGCTGTAGAGGCAAAAGATAAAGCAGAAGCAGAAATGTTGGTTGCCGATGCCTGCAAAAAACTGCTTGCTAACCAAGTAATGGAAGCTTTTGACATCACGATTACCGAAGGATAATTTATACCTCAAATTTAGTGGAGCTTTTTCTTGTACCAACACCGGTAGGTAACCTTGGCGATATGACCTATCGTGCAGTAGAAATATTGCAACAAGTAGATGTGATATTGTGTGAAGACACACGCACAAGCTCCTTTTTGTTGAAGCATTACCAAATTAATAAGCCACTTACTCCTTATCATCAGCACAACGAGCATAAAATTGTCCAGCATTTAGTGGACCAAATGCTGGCTGGCCGAACTTTTGCCCTCATTACAGATGCTGGCACACCCGGCATTTCCGACCCTGGGTTTTTGCTGCTGCGCGCATGCGCCAAAAACGACATTAAGGTAACTTGCCTGCCTGGTGCAACGGCTTTTGTGCCAGCATTGGTGCAGTCGGGCTTGCCTTGTAGTCAGTTCGTTTTTGAAGGCTTTTTGCCGGTAAAAAAAGGACGGCAAACAGCTATGAAAGCGCTTATTGATGAAAAGCGCACGGTGGTTTTTTACGAATCACCACACAGGCTTGTCAAAACATTAAAGGAGCTTGCTTCCTTTTTGGGTGAAGAGCGAGAAGCCGCTGTGGTACGCGAAATTTCTAAAAAATTTGAAGAAACCCAGCGAGGCTCCTTATCCGAGCTTTTTGCACATTACGAAGCAAATCCTCCCAAAGGCGAAATAGTGCTTGTGCTTGCAGGTTCGAACTAAACAATGGTGATTTGTTTAGTAATATCAAGCTTGTTTTGCATATTTTCCGCTTTCTCCGCTCCTCTTTTTTGTTTTATTAAAAATAATGCTTACTTTGCGTTACAAAAGTTTGTTATAAAACTTCTTTTTTTTGAAATAAATAGTTTTTTAACAATTTTTAGGTTTAGTAAAAAGCGAATAAAAATATTATCACTATGAAAAAAATATTTACCTCCATTCTTTTATTAGTGCTATTCTTGGGTCTTGAGGCGAAAGCCCAACCTCCTTTGTCTGGCCTAGTTAATTTGCCTCGATTGGGATCATTTCCGATAC
>JAIXWS010000129.1 GCA_027491165.1 Sphingobacteriales bacterium
GAGTCAGCAATTCTTTAATATTGGCCCAGGTCCAAAAGCGAAATACAAACAACAAAAGCAAAGCACCCATCAGCAAAATACCCATTTGGGTCATCCAGTCCAAGGACAAAAAAGTAACTAAATAAGCAAGGGAAATTAGGGTCAACACAAAGCCTAAATGCATGGCTAGCCATTTATAGTTATGGGGTAAACTGCATTTACTATGGGCAAAGTAAATAACCAAGGCAGCAACAAACCACTCCGTAATCACCACAGTAATAGCTGCTCCCATAGCTTGATATTGCGTAATAAATACATAATGGAGCAGTAAATTTACGGCTACTATTCCAACAGAAATTTTATTCAATAATTGGATATTGCCTTTGGCTGTCAGCAAGGTTGAATAAATATACATCAAGCAATAAGCAGGAAAACTCCACATCAACAAAGCAAATATTGCACCATCACCTTCAGTACTTGCTTTGTGATATAGGAATTGCATAATCTCATCACCAAAAAATAATGCGGACACTGCCACAAGAAAGGAAAAGGGCATCATGATATTAACACTGGTGCGAAGGGTGGCTGTAATACTTTCTTCTTGCGCAAACATGCGTGAAAAAATAGGCATCAACATTCCTGCAAACATTATCCCAAATATATTGGCCACATCCAGCAAGCGAAATGCCGATGCATAAAGACCAGCTTGCATTTTACCCTCGTCGCCACAAAGCCTTTCAATCATTACCGAATCGGCACGCATGTATATCGACATTAAAAATACCAACAAGGCGAAAGGTGCACTTTCGACCAACACTTTTTTAATTATTGGGGACTTAAAAGTAAAATGAATGGCAACCGGCGAAATTCTAAACAACACTATAAATGCAATAAGAACAGCTGCAGCATAACAAGCAATTTGGCTGTAAACAAACCACTCAATTTTAAATTTATGAGCAAACTGTGGGAGCAAGAGCAAGCTACCACAAAGCACTATCATCAATAATCGATCAATTACGGCAAGTACACCATCGAGCTTAAAATAGTGTAAGGCAGCCACATTACTGCGTACAAATGTCAACATCGAATTGAAAGCCAGAACAGCTAAAACAGCCAGCAGCAGACTTATTTGCGTTGCATCATATCCAATAACCAGTGCAAGAGACCATACAATCATCACATATAAACCCGACAATAAAATGCGGGCCCAAAACATAGAAGAAAAGAGCTCAGCAATGCGATTATGATCTTCAGCAATTTGTTTACTGGTGTATTGGGTCAAACCAAAGTCGAGTAAAATTTGAAAGATCATGCCCAAATTAAATAGCGCTTGAAATGCGCCATAGCTCTCATACCCGACCCTAATCTGTACATTTCTATCAATCAAAAAAATCCATACTGCTTTCACCAGTATATTAACTGCTAAAACAAAAAACAGATTCTTGACTAATTGTTGGCGCACAGAAAATAGAGAATTGTGTTGTTTAAAAAATGATACTAAAAAAGAAAAAGTAAAAATATACTTTTGCAAGCAATAATATGAGGATAGCCGTCAATACAAGATTATTACTTAAAGGAAAATTAGAAGGCATCGGCTGGTTTACCTATCAAACGCTAAAGCGCATGGTAGCAAATCATCCAGAGCATGAGTTTGTTTTCATTTTTGATCGACCATATGACCCCTCATTTATTTTTGGCAAAAATGTCACAGCGGTAGTTGTTGGACCGCCCGCACGTCATCCCATTTTATTTTATTTATGGTTAGATTGGAGCGTAGCCTATGTGTTGAAAAAATATAAAGCAGATGTTTTTCTCAGTCCTGATGGATTTGGCACCCTCAACAGTTCAGTATCTACTTGCTTGGTTATTCACGATGTAGCATTTGAGCATTACCCTGAGCATCTAAAAAAGAGTCATAGTTTTTATTTCAGAAAATTCACACCTCTATTTGCCCGCAAGGCAAAGAGAATCGTTACCGTTTCGGAATATTCTAAAAATGATATTGCTACTCGGTATCAAATTGACCTAGAAAAAATTGCTGTAAGTAACAATGCTGCCCACGAGGAATATGTACCTCTTGACTGGGCGACACGTGAAAACATAAAAAAAGAATACACAGATGGCTGTGAATATTTCATTTTTGCCGGGGCTTTACACCCGCGCAAAAATGTGGTGAATTTGCTCAAGGCCTTTATTCGATTCAAAAAAAGAAATGGCAGCAACATGAAACTTATCATTGTAGGCCGTATGGCTTGGAATTATAAGGAGGTAGTGGAAATGAAAAATGAAATGCCTTTTAAGGAAGATGTTGTTTGGCTCGGCTATCTTGATGTTCAAGAACTGGCAAAGTTAATGGCTACAGCTTATGCCTTGGTCTACGCTTCTTTATTTGAAGGCTTTGGCATTCCGATCATTGAGGCTTACAAATGTGGGGTACCCGCAATTGTGAGTAATACATCAAGTATGCCAGAAGTAGCTGGTGACGCTGCGTTGATTGTAGATCCAACAGACTATCACGACATTGCAGACAAAATGAGCCAGCTGTATAAAGACGAAAGCCTTAGGGAAAAACTTTCGAAAAATGCCTTACAACAAGTACAAAAATTCACTTGGGATAAAGCGGCAGAAATTCTTTGGGATAATATTGTTCTGTGTCAACAAGCGAGCATAAAATAAGCCATTGTATTACTACAATGGCTTAAGTTTTTGAATGATACAGTAAAGACTTTCGTCCACGGTATCCTCGAGGTTTGGCACCAAGGCAAAGGTAGTTTTTTAAATTGCTTTAGCGGTAAAATATTTATGCAAAAGAGCTTTTTGAAAAAAGAAAAAACAAAGTTGTCGTCTTGAATAAAAAAAAGCGATGGATAAAAAAAAGCCATCCTAATAGATATTAGGACGGCTCACTTACTAACCCATTAAATTCACAACTTGGTACAAAGATAATCATTTAGGCCTTAGCAAAAAAGATTTTTCAGGATTTTTACTCTTATAACATTTTGGACACAGTAATATTTCTATAATAGATATATTTCAATTAAAATAAAATAAATTACATCTAAAAAACAATAAATATAACCACCAGTAAGTCTATACCAGAAGCGCAACAAATTTCAATTAAACAAAAAAAATTGTTTTATATCATTTTAAAATAACATACACATTATTTAATTTAAACATTTTAAAAAATATAACTAATAATAGTTTTCTCTTCCACCAAATCAGTATTTTTTTGCTAAAATCCCTTAACTTGTATCAAATTTCAGCCATGCTCAAAACAACCCTATTGGCAATATCTATATTTTTTATTAGCCATAATATTGACGCACAACCTTTATCAGTTTATACTGACGTACAAAACCAAGTTATGGTTTGGGACAATGGCGTCATTCGCAAAGCGGACTATTTACTTCCTATCGAAATAAAAGTGGGCCGAATAGCCATACCTTATATAGATAACTCAAATAACTTTAAAGTATATTACAGAGGTGGGGTCAGAAAACTTAATGCTGGTTTCACCAACCAATTTCAAAGTTCAGATTGTTTAATTCCCTTTGTAAATGCTACCTCACTGAGTGTATTTGACCGAGGAGAGGTTAAAAATTTGAGTAGAATGTGCAACAACTATTTTGCGGGTGATAGTTTGATTGTGTATTTAGATGGTCGTACACAACAATTTAATGCTTATTATAATGGAGAGATTATTGCTATGGAACCATTTTTAGCGGCGGCCAATAATGGTGTCAGTGATGTGGCCTTGAAAAGTAATATTGCCGCATATGTAAATTATGCAAATCAATTCCATATTTTTTTTCATGGTGCTGTGATCAATCAAGAAGCATATCCTGTAAGCAGTTTCAAAGCAGGCCGAAATACAGTAGCCTATGTAGATGCGAACAATCAATTCAAGGTATTCAATGATGGGAACACCCAAGTAATTGAAAACTTCCCACCCCAAAGTTTTGAAGTGGGCTGCGATATGGTAGCCTATGTAACCATAGATGGCAATTTCAATATTTTTCACAAAGGAAAAGTATATAAAATGGGATTCTTCAAACCAAATTATCAAGTTTCGGATTTTGTATGCCTCTACCAAGATCCAAGTGGTTACAGTAAAGTATTTCAAGATGGCATAAGCACAACATTGGAACCCTATATGCCCGATAAATACAAAGCACACTACAATTCAGTAGCCTATTTTGACCGGAATAACGTGCTCAAACTCTACAGTAATGGTGTCGTTAATGAAGTAACAAGCGCCATAAATCCAGGCGAAAACAATTGGTCACTAAACTATGATGTGATTATGTACCAAATTGGTAACAACTTTTTTAAATTCTATTACCAAGGAACTGAGTATTAATTACATAATCTTGAATAAAAATCAAAAGCCTTTTCAAATTCTCTACTGATATGAAAAAACAAATACTGAGTGTTGCTTTAATGGCCAGTGGAACAGCCATGGCGCAAAATATGATGACACCCGAATTGCTTTGGAGTCTCAATCGGGTAAGTGCAAACACAGTAAGTGCCGACGGAAAAAGCGTGTACTACTCAAGCAAAAAATATGATATTAAAACAGAAAAAGGAAAAAACACCCAATACCTTGCCCAAATTGCTAGCGGTAAAAAATCTACATTTTTAAGCGCAGAAGGAAAAGAGATTTTCCAACAAAATGCTAGTGAATGGTATGCAAGTGATGATCAATTTATTTATCGTAGTACAGACGAAGGAGCAAGCTGGTCTAATGTGCGTACTGTTATAAAGGATGCTGAAAACTTGAAAATTTCTCCAGATGGTCAATACATCGCCTATACCAAAGAGGTTTTGGTAGCGCCAACGATGGGCAAGGACCTCTATAAAGACCTTGATAAAACAACTGCTCAAATTTATACCGACCTCAACTATCGACATTGGGATAAATGGAGCGATGGTAAATTTTCGCACCTATTTGTTGAAAATATTAAAGGGGGCAACACCAAAGATTTATTACAAGACATGCCCTTTGATTGTCCACAAAAACCACATGGTGGCGCCGAAGATTTTGTATGGCACCCCAATAGCGAATCGATTGTTTATGTATGCAAAAAGAAATTTGGTAAGGATTATGCCTTAAGCACCAATACCGACCTGTATCAATACATGCTCAAAGATGCTAGCACAATCAATCTTACAGAGGGCATGATGGGCTATGATATGAATCCTGCATTCAGTGCAGATGGGCGATATCTGGCATTTACCAGCATGAAAACAGATGGATTTGAAGCGGATAAAAATGATTTGGTAGTCTTGGACATGAACAATCGATTGAAACGCAACATGACGCAACTTTGGGATGAAACCCTAGGCGGATTTCGTTGGGCAAATAATAATACAGAAATATATTTTACGGCCCCCTGGAAAGGGACAGAACAGCTTTTTGCGGTAATGATTCCCAGTAATTTAATGGCGAAAATCATACCTACCATACAACAAATAACTGAGGGTGAATTTGATATAACAGGTATTGTTGGCGAAACAAAAAACGAACTCATTGTTACCCGAACAGATATGAATCATGCCACCGAAATATTTTCGGCGAATAAAGAAACGGGATCGATGCGGGCCATAACGCATGAAAATGATAAAATTTATGCAGGTATCCAAAAAAGCAAAATTGCCAAGCGATATATTAAAACTACCGATGGCAAGGAAATGTTTGCTTGGGTTATTTACCCACCCGATTTTAACCCCACAAAAAAATACCCTACCCTATTGTATTGCCAGGGTGGACCACAAGGTGCCCTTTCACAATTCTATTCTTACCGTTGGAATTTTCAATTAATGGCAGCAAAAGGATATATTGTTATCGCACCCAACCGACGCGGAATGCCCGGCTGGGGTGTCAAATGGAATGCTGATATTAGTAAAGATTGGGGCGGACAAGCTATGGATGACTACTTAGCAGCTATTGATGATATCAGTAAAGAAAAGTATGTAGATAAAAATAGATTGGGTTGCGTAGGCGCTAGCTATGGTGGCTATAGCGTATTTATGCTAGCAGGCATACACAAAAATCGTTTCAAATCATTTATATCCCATTGTGGTTTATTTGATCTCAAAAGTTGGTATGGCACTACAGAAGAACTGTGGTTTGCTAATTGGGATATTGGAGGCCCTTATTGGGGTAAAAATCCTCATAAAAGTTATGAGCAATTTAACCCCAGTAATTTTGTAGACCAATGGAACAGCCCCATTATGATTATACAGGGTGGATTAGATTTTAGAGTGCCCATAGAGCAAGGTCAACAAGCATTTCAGGCAGCACAACTCAAAGGCCTAAAAAGCAAATTCCTTTATTTCCCTAATGAAAACCATTGGGTATTGCATGCACAAAATGGCATCCTTTGGCAACGAGAATTTTTCAAATGGCTAGAAGAAACATTGAAATAATCAAGTTTATAGCTTAAAGAGGTCCAGAAAAAAAATACAAGAGCCAGTAATGAAGCCGTAACATTCAAGTTGCGGCTTTTTTTACCTTAGAGACTAAGAATCCCTATCCTAAATTAGATTAGTACAGAATGGGTAAAATCAATTTTGACGCCTAAATCTGTCGAAAAGATTTTATTGGGGCATAGGTTATTCTTTTGAAGTCTTAACTTTGAGCACTGAAAAATGGAAGTTCAACAAATCATTACACTCATTCGCAAAGAAGCCACCATTGAATGGAGGCAAAAACACACTCTATTCGGGGTGCTCCTATATGTGGGCTCTACCGTGTTTGCTGTTTATATGATGAATGGGCAGCCCGAACCAAAAGTATGGAATGCCTTGTTTTGGCTCATTCAATTATTTGTAACCGTAAATAGTGTGGCCAAAAGTTTTTTACAAGAGTCCCAAGCACGCTATCGCTATTATTTTAGCATTGTAGCACCAGGTGCTTTTATGGCATCTAAACTAATCTACAATATGCTGTTGCAATTGTTAATCAGCTTACTCAGCTTAGGCCTATTTTGGATTATGCTAGGCGATCCAATAATGCAAACGGGCTTGTTTATTGCTGTAAGCTTTTTGGGGAGTTTAGCATTGTCCTCGGTATTTACTTTTTTATCAGCTATAGCTGCTAAAGCCAATCAAAATGCAGCTTTAATGGCTGTCTTAGGATTTCCGATCATCACACCTGTATTGATGATATTAAGTAAGCTGGCCACAAAAGCCATCATGCCTGTTTATCAACAAGGTTGGTGGCAATTAGCATTGGTATTAAGCTTACTCATCTTACTGGTTATTATACTAAGCCTTGTTTTATTTCCTTTTTTATGGAAAGAATAATATAAAACAAGTCTAAAATTCAGCAATCAATTTAAGATTAAACAAGCGTGCGGTAAGCCTGTTGGGCACGGCATAAACTTTGTTACTCGTTTGGTCTTGCACCCAATTATACGAAAGGGTGTTTTGAATATTCAATAAGTTAAACACCTCGAAGCTCGTCCAAATAGATTTTAGATTTCTAAAAAAACTGTGTGAGGCTTTATTCGGTTTTTGCCCATCAAGCAATAAAGCCGAAAAACCAATGTCTACTCTACGGTAAGCGGGCATTCTTAAATTATCCCCTAGCCTGTTACCATCGGGCGGACCAAAAGGGAGTCCAGAACCATACATTAAGTTAAGATGTGCTCTGAAATTTTTGTTTTGGGGTAAATAATCCTGAAAGTACATGGCGATCATAAAACGCTGATCGGTAGGACGAGGAATAAAATCGGTAAATGCATGTGCGCTATCTGCACCAGCGGTATTTTTAAAGTGTTGTAAAACGCGCTCCTCCGTTTTCATCATTCCAATACTGATCCAAGAAGTGGCATCTTTTACCAAATCGGCATACAATCGAACTTCAGCTCCATAAGCATAGCCTTTGCCGTCATTTTGTCCATAGTAACGAATTTTGATACCATCATATTCATAGGGCACCAAATCCCAAAGGTCCTTGTAATAAAGTTCCGTAGTAAATTTGAATGGGCTAGATCCTACTGTAAAATTATACTCGCTACCCCCTAAAATATGAAAGGATTTTTGAGCTCGAACATCAAGATTAGTCGTTCCTGAAAGATCACGCAATTCTCTATAAAAAGCTGGCTGCGCATAATAACCACTAGCTAAACGAAAAGTAACATCACGTTGCCATTTGGGTCGAAAACCTAATTGTATTCTTGGGCTAATAATCGTTTCGCCATTAAGCGAATTATAGAAATACCGGGCACCAATTGAACCCGTAAATTTTACAGAATCTTGAAAACGAAAATTGTCTTGGATAAAACCCGCAATACGGTAAGAAGAAAACTGATTAGCAGCAACATAAAGTCTTTGCATCGTTAAGGAATCTTTACTAAAAGGCTGCGTATAGCCAGCAGAGTCTCTACGCTGATATTGGTGCAGCTTGTCTTCTATATCTAAACTAGTAGCATCAAGACCCCATTGAATGAAATGATGAGGCGCAGCGTAAGAACCTCTATGAGCAGCTGTATAGACATTTACCTTTAAATAATTGCGCGCATAGTCTTGGATGATACCGGTACCCAAATTATACTTAGTCTGACCGAAATTTTCTTTGCCAATATCCGTTTCCAATTCACCCAAAACATATTCCCCAGTGATATCGTAAGTTTCCTTTTCATTGGTTTGAAAAGCAGAAGCTAAAAATTTAAGTTTGAGTTTTTCATTGGGGCGAAAGCTGATCGAGTAGCCACCAAACTTCGAATCGAATTGATCAATTTCTCCTCCCTCATAAAACATGCGCAATTGATAAGCTTTATTGAGCACGCCAAAACTACTGGTCATTTCTTCGGGAATAAATGAAAAGCGATTTCGAGCATAATTACCAATAATTTCCATTTCCCATTTTTTATTCAGTTGGTAATTAACCAATGTTTGAAAATCGGTGAAGGAGGGATTGTAAATACCTTTTGTAGGCTGAGCTTGTAACAAATATTGGTTGCTTTTTTGCCGAACGCCAAGTAAATAGGTAAGCTTTTGGTTCTTCGTAGCACCTTCTAAATGCAGGCTAGCACCCAACAAACTAGCCATAGCTGAACCTGCAAATTTTTGAGGTTTTTTATAGGTCACATCGAGCACACTCGACATTTTATCACCGTACTTTGATTGAAAACCACCGACAGAAAAATTAACACCCTGCGCTAAGTCAGCATTGACAAAACTCAATCCTTCTTGCTGCCCACTGCGCACCAAAAAAGGGCGATAGATTTCAAAGTCATTTACATACACCAAGTTTTCATCATAATTACCCCCCCGAACACTATATTGAGAAGTAAGTTCATTAGTACTCCCAACCAGTGTTTTGATAATCCCTTCGACACCTCCTATAGGACCTGCAATCTGCCTAGCTTTTGCCGGATCTATATATATCCCGCCCGCTTCTCCTTTTCTTCTGTCATCTTTCTTTTCAAAGGCTTTTAATTCAATATCCTTCGATTGCATGCGCACCTCTAATGTTTTTGTTTCACCTGGCTGTATACTGATTTTTTTACTGAATAACTCATAGCCTAAAATGGAAAAGAGCACAGTATGAGTCCCTGCATCAACGCTCATCTCGTAGCTACCATCAGTACCGGTACTACCACCAATATTGGTACCCGATATTCCAAAACGAACTTCAGCAAAAGGATTACCCAATTCATCTTTAACCATACCCTTAATGATTCCCTTATTGCCTTGGGCCGATAAAAGGAGGGGTATCGTCAACAGTAAAAATAAAAGGGCAAATCGTCGAACAAAAGCCATAATGTAACCATAAACGCCGGAAGGCGTTTTTTATTTTGAGATGAGCTTTAAATCAGCAATCATCTGTGTAGGATTACTTGCCGAAAAAACAGTATTTCCTGCTACCAACACATCTGCACCAGCAGCTACAATGCTCGCTGCATTTTGTAGGGTCACTCCTCCATCAATTTCGATTAAGGTAGTAGCTCCTTTTTCAACAATAATGCGTTTTAATTCCTTGATTTTATGGAGCGTGTTTTCAATAAAAGATTGGCCGCCAAATCCGGGATTAACGCTCATCATGCATACTAGATCAGTATCATTAATGATATCTGCAAGCAAAGAAACAGGTGTATGAGGATTGATAGCGACACCAGCCTTCATGCCTAAGGCTTTTATCGCTTGTAAGCTGCGATGCAAATGAGTAGAAGCCTCAATATGTACTGATAAAATATCAGCACCTGCATCCTTAAAATCTTGAAAATATTTTTCAGGCTCTACAATCATCAAATGCACATCTAAAGGCTTTTGAGCTTGCTTCTTGATGGCTTTGATTACAGGTAATCCAAAACTTATATTGGGCACAAAACGACCATCCATCACATCGACATGAAACCAGTCTGCTTGGCTATTGTTAATCATCGCTACATCTCTGCCAAGGTTCAAAAAATCTGCAGAAAGAACTGAGGGTGCAATCATTTTAAAATATGGTTTTATTCGTTTAAGACTGTTGTTTTGTAAAAGAATTATTTGCTTAATCTTTTTATAGCCGCTTTTGCTTCGGTATAAGCTGCATCAAATTGTAGTGCTTGCTTGTAGTCACTAAGCGCATCTGTAGGGCGTTTCAGCAACTCTTTACATACCCCTCTATTGTAGTAGGCTTCCGCATTATTCGGTTCGATTTTTGTTACAAAATCAAATTGTTTTTCGGCTTTTGCTAACGAATCTTGCTGCATCAATAACCAACCTCTATTAAAATAAGCATCGGCATATTGATCATCATGTAATATAATGATACGATATACTTCTTTGGCTTTTTCAATTTGATTATGCTCTTGGAAATACATAGCTTTACCATGGAGCGCTACCATTTGTGTAGTATCGGCCGCAAAGGCATTATCATAATATTTAATTGCCAAATCATCATTTTTAGCAGCATAAATCATCGCTAATTGCAAAATAGCTGGCTGGTATCCTGGATCTACTTGTACGGACGTTTGAAAACTAGAAATGGCCTTAGCAGTATCATTCATGTTTTTATAGACCATCCCTTTTAAGAAATAGGCTTCGGGATTGTAAGGATCTCTGCGCAAAACGGTATTGATTTCATCAAAGGACTTTTGATTATCGTTTACAAACAACAACATTTTGGCAAATTTCAAATGTGCGATGGGATCTTTGGGATCTATTTGAATAGCCTTCTTGAACCATTTTACGGAGCCTTCAATATCTTTGTGTTCAAATAACAACTCCCCAATAGCAGAAAAATAAACCGCTTTTGTAGAATCTAATTGGGTAGCTTTTTTAAAGTCATTTAGCGCGATGGAATCTTCATTTAAATCCCGAAGAGCCCTGGCACGTTTATAATATAAATGTGCCGCATTAGGATTTTCATCTATCTCAGCAGAAATAAGGGCTATTGATGGGTGGGCAAAAATCCCATCCTTAGAATCTGTAAGGTCCTGCTTTTTTTGTGCAGAGTCAGTACAAGAAATAAAAAAGATTAAACTAGAAAGAAATAAAATTGTCCTTTTCATTGAAATAATTGCTACTAATCAAAATCAAATTAAAACGAATTTTGACCATGGCAAATATAAGGTAATGTAGGCAATGTGGTGATGGCGAGTTGACTTTATCTTTATTAATAATAACTGCACAAAAAACCAAAATCTTAGCTAAAACACAGTACACAAGTCGATTCAAAAATACAGACCTTAAGAAGGTGTAAGGGCATTCCTTACCTTTGTACATCTTTCAAAAACCAAAAAAACGAAAACAACCCCAGACATTGACACAGCGCATTACCATGGGAACAATGGGAGTACTTTAAAAAATAACAAAATGAAGATGCAGCCAATGCCGCGCTAAAAATTGCAAAAGCTGAAGACAAAGTAATTATCGACGATACTATTGCGGATAAATTTTACAGCAGATATTACTCGCCCCCAAAAACTATTGGGTTATAACTACACTCAAGCTTAATGGCGATTATATTTCAGAGGCATTGACTGCTGCACTTGGCGGAATGGGGATAGCTACTGGAGCCGATATTAATTGCCATACTAGACATGCGGTATTTGAATCCACACACGACCCTGCACCGCATTTTGCTGGAAAAGATATGATGAACCCTGCATCCTTATTACAAAGTGGCGTAATGATCTTGGAATATTTGGGTTGGAATGAAGCAGCGACCGATATTGTAGAATCCTTGGAATTAATGATTAAATGTAAACGAGTAAGGATAGATTTTTACAAGCTCATGCAAGATGCCTTTTTGCTCCAAACAAGTGAATTCGCATTAGAATTGGTGAAGAATTTGTAGGATTATATAAGAAATTTAGAGTCGTCACCTTGAGGCACAGCAACTGCTTTTTTTCGAACAACATATTTATCATTGTATTTTATGAAATCAATATTCAATTCCTTTTTCAACTTTTCGAGAAAAGAACAATATGGGATTATTGGACTCATTTTCCTGATTTGTTTAATCTTGGGCATTAGCTTTTTTATTAGAAATTTTATAGAGCCTAAGACCAATATAAACGAAGAAAAATTGAATATTGCTTGGCAAAAATTACAAAGCCAGCAAAAAATTGAAATCACCAACGACACAATATCAGCAAGCATTTCCGAGCCTTTTTATTTCGACCCCAATACCATAGATAGCATGGGATTGATCCAATTAGGTTTAAGTGCCAAAACCACACGATACCTCATCAACTGGCGCAACAAAGGCAAGCATTTTTATCAAAAAGAAGATCTAAAACCACTCTATTCACTCAGCGAAAGCGATTACAATAGATTGGCGCCTTATATCCACATCAAAGAAAGCGTAGGCAGCAATAAATACACTGCATACGCAAAACTGGCACCATTGCCAGCGCATATCAACCTCAACAAAACTGACTCGGCAACCTTAGTGCGGCTCAATGGAATTGGACCAATTTTGGCTCATAAAATTTTAGAACGTAGACGAAGCTTGGGTGGCTTTTTGAGGCACGAACAGCTATTAGAAATATTTAAATTTCCAGATAGTACTTACCATTACCTCAAAGAAAAACTAAGCATCAATCCTTTAGAGATTGAGAGAATAAAACTCAATACTTGTAGCGAAGAACAATTAGCGCAACATCCTTACATTGGCCAGCAGATGGCCAAAAACATCCTTTTATTGCGCAAAGGGTTAAATAAATATGAAAATATAGGCCAGCTGCGGCAAGTTCCTTTGATGAATGAGGAAAAATATCGTAAAATTGCAGCCTATTGCACAATTGATTATTAATCTTTATGAACTTTACACAAACAGAAACCCAAGCCCAAATCGCCGAAATGATTCGCGATTTTGCCAATAAACACATCCGACCTGAAATGATGGAATGGGATGAAAGTCAAAAATTCCCAGTTGAGGTTTTTCGCAAGTTAGGCGAACTTGGATTGATGGGTGTATTAGTACCCACCGAATACGGCGGAAGCGGTTTAGGATATTTTGAATACATCACTGTAGTAAGTGAAATTGCAAAAGTTTGTGGTTCGATCGGACTTTCAGTTGCTGCACACAATTCATTGTGTACTGGGCATATTCTGTACTTCGGCAACGAAGAACAAAAGCAAAAATACCTACCAAAACTCGCTACTGGCGAGTGGATTGGCGCTTGGGGTTTAACCGAAGCCAATACAGGTTCTGATTCAGGCAATATGCAATGTGTAGCTACTAAAGAGGGTAACGACTGGGTAATTAACGGCACAAAAAACTGGATCACTCATGGCATTACTGGAGATGTTGCTGTAGTGCTTTGCCGTACAGGCGAGCCTCGCACAAAAAATAATGTTACCGCTTTTGTTATAGAAAGAGGGACGCCCGGTTTTGCTGCTGGTAAAAAAGAAAACAAATTAGGTATGCGCGCCAGCGAAACTGCCGAATTGGTTTTTGACAATTGCCGCATTAGTGATGCCCAACGCCTTGGCGAAGTGGGCGACGGCTTTAAACAAGCCATGAAGATATTGGATGGTGGCCGTATTTCTATTGCTTCTCTTGCATTAGGTATTGCTAAAGGTGCTTACGAAGCCTCTGTAAAATATGCTAAAGAGCGGGAACAATTCGATCAACCCATTGCCAATTTCCAAGCCATCTCTTTTAAACTAGCAGATATGGCAACTAAAATTGAAGTAGCCGAAAACCTAATTTATCAAGCTGCCGATTTGAAAAACAAACATTTACCCATGACCAAGGAATCGGCAATGGCTAAATATTATGCGTCAGAAGTAAGTGTTCAGGTCTCTACTGATGCTGTTCAAATCTTCGGTGGCTATGGTTATACCAAAGATTTCCCTGTAGAGAAATACTATCGCGATTCTAAATTATGCACTATTGGCGAAGGAACTTCTGAAATTCAAAAACTAGTCATTTCAAGAGCGATACTTTCCTAAATTTATTTTGTACACTAACCCTTTTAAAACCGTTGCAATTAAATATTGTAACGGTTTTTTTTTGAATAAGTAAATTTTAAAAATTGCCTTATCTTTCGACCATGTTCCAATCTTTGTTTCGGAAAAAATCTATTCATCAAATACAAAAAGATGCGGCAGAAGGCTTTAGCGATGGAGAGCATGGTGGCCTGAACCGGGTACTTAGTGTTCGAGACCTTACCTTGTTTGGAATGGCCGCCATTATTGGTGCAGGTATATTCAGTACTATTGGTTCTGCTTGTTTCAATGGCGGTCCTGCAGTCATCTGGCTCTTTGTAGGCATTGCCATTACCTGTGGCTTCTCAGCGCTTTGTTATGCCGAAATGGCTTCGCGAATACCCGTAGCCGGAAGTGCCTACACCTATAGTTATACCACTTTTGGCGAATTAATTGCTTGGATAATTGGCTGGGATTTAATTATGGAATACGCTGTGGGTAATGTTACCGTAGCTATTTCTTGGAGTGGCAATCTCACTGCTTTTTTACACCAAATCGGCATTGATTTACCTGCCTTTCTTACTAAGAGCTTTTTGGAAGTCAAAAATGCACACCAGGCATTCGAAATGGCTACCGCTAAAAACGAAGTCGTTACTGAAAGTATTTCAGCCATGCATGAATTGTGGTTGTCTGCACCACATATCGGCTCCTTGCCGATCATTTTAAACCTACCTGCCTTTCTCATTACCTTCCTGATCACGGCCTTGGTATACATCGGCATTAAAGAAAGCCGCACGGTGAGTAATGCCATGGTGGTGTTTAAGGTTTTGGTGGTATTAATCGTTGTCGTTATTGGGGCATTTTATATCCAACCCAATAACTGGATACCCTTTGCACCCAATGGCATGTCAGGGGTGTTAAAAGGCACGAGTGCGGTGTTCTTTGCCTATATTGGTTTTGACGCATTGGCCACTACTGCCGAAGAATGCAAAAACCCACAGCGTGACTTACCGCGGGGAATGCTGTATTCGCTCATCATCGCCACCACATTGTATATTGCCGCAGCATTGGTGCTTACGGGAATGGTCCATTATTCATCGCTCAATAACGAAGCTTTTTTGGCAAATGCTTTTTTGCAAAGAGGGATTAATTGGATTGGGGGCATTATTGCTTTTAGTGCTTTAATAGCCACTGCTAGCGTATTGTTGGTGTTTCAATTGGGTCAACCCCGTATTTGGATGAGCATGAGCCGTGATGGACTTTTACCCAAGAAGTTTTCAGAGATTCATCCTCGCTTTAAAACACCCAAATTTTCAACCATACTCACCGGTTTGTTGGTAGGTATTCCTGCGCTATTTATGGATGCGGCATTTGTTACCGATATGTGCAGTATCGGAACATTGTTTGCTTTTACACTAGTGTGCGCGGGCATCATGATTCTACAACATCGCACTGATTTGCCCACACCTAAGTTTAAAGTACCCTACATCAATAGTCGTTATGGCATCCCTATTTTATTAGTTGCTGTTGCTTATTTGCTTTTTAAAAAAAATGATGAAGGCCTTAATGAATTTTCAAAAACCTTTACAACAGAAGGGGGCTATGAAGTATGGAAGCATCTAATTCCAACATGGCTATTTTTTGTGGTTTTATTAGTTGTTTGTGCCATTGCTTGGTGGCGTAAGTATTCATTGTTGCCGCTTTTGGGTGTTATCTCTTGTTTGTATTTATTGTCCACTTTAGGCATAGTCAATTGGATACGTTTTATAGTGTGGCTTATTATAGGGATGTTGATTTACTTTGCCTATGGCAAAAAAAACAGCAAATTAGCAGCATCTAAATAATCAATTTTCAATTCAATCATTAAATAGTGAAAGCTTTGTTTGCAAAAAAAACAATGGAGGAATTAGACCGTAAATCGGCAGAAGAAATGGGCCTGGCTCAAAAAAATCCAATCATCATTATTCTCGACGATGTCCGCAGTATGCAAAATGTAGGCGCCATTTTTCGTACTGCTGACGCCTTTGCTGCAGAAGCCATATACCTCTGCGGTTATACTCCTACACCTCCGCACCGCGATATTCACAAAACAGCCTTGGGCGCTACAGAAACTGTCCAATGGCAACATTATGCCGATACTGCAAGCGCTATAAATGCGGCAAAAGAAAAAGGCTATAGGATTTACTCGGTAGAACAAACACATAACAGCAGTACCCTACAAGACATTGAAGCTTGCAAAAACAATCCCATAGCGCTTATTTTTGGCAACGAGGTAAATGGTGTTAGCGATGAAGCTTTATCGCAGAGCGAACAATGTATCGAAATACCCCAATGGGGCAGCAAACACTCCTTGAATATATCGGTGAGTGTCGGTGTGGTGGTTTGGGATTTGGTAGCCAAAATGAACAGATAAATCCATTAGGTTAATAATATTAATACACAAGTAATACACAATTTGAGGGCTTACTGTAAATATTTTTTAAGCTGCGCCTTTATCTCGGTTAAATACCCTTTATTTGTACCTGTTTACTATCTCAAAATCTTTAACTAAACAATTTAAAATTTAAAATTATGGACACAAGTAAAATGATTAAAGCTTATTGCTTAAAAACAAAAGAAAAAAATGTACCAATGCACGACGCAGTAATCACTAAAACTGCACGTGGTGGTTATATGGCTGGCGGTAACGACGGTAAAGGAAACAAAATGGCTGCTATTATGAGCGAAGCCAATGCATTGAAAGCAATTGCTGACGGTGTTGCTAAAAAAGGATTCTAATTTATTTGTAAATAATCTTATCCAATAAAGCACAAATCTACTCGTTAGGTTTGTGCTTTTTCATTTAGGCTATGAAGCATAAATTCTCTTTGGTTGCGCTCGTTTTTATATTCCTTTGCTACTCTAGCTATCGTACCATTCAACTTCCACAAAACCCTCAAAATGGTTACAATGCAGCCACCTGGGACGCCTTGGGCTATTACATGTACCTACCCAGCATCTTTATTTATAAGGATGTCAAAGAATTGAAATGGGTAAAAGCTATCGACTCTACCTACAATGTGACTGGAGGCGTTTTTTACCAAGCCAGTAAATTAGAAAGCGGTACTTACACCAATAAATATTTAGCTGGCGTAGCCATCATTCAGTTACCTTATTTTTTATTAGGGCATTATATTGCCTGCGCTACTCATACCATTGCAGATGGATTTTCTTGGCCCTATCAATACGCACTCATTATAGGTTTGTTGTTTTGGGGTTTTATTGGACTTACATTATTGAGAAAAATTTTGTTGACCTACTTTTCAGATAAAGTAGTGACCATAAGCTTACTACTATTGGCCCTGTGTAGCAACCTTATCCAATACATAGCAGTAGATTCGGCGCAAAGTCACTGTGCCCTTTTCACAGTATACACTTTGGTGATATGGTTCACCATTCAATGGCATCAAAAACCAAGCATCAAACATGCTTTTTTAATCGGCTTGTTTAGTGGCCTAGCCGTTATTTGCCGCCCTACCGAATTGATTATTGTTTGTATTCCCTTATTATGGGCAATGCAGCATCCTACTGTACAGCAAAAAAAATGGACATTTTTGAAACAACATAAAATGCATATCATGGTGGTGCTATTCGGCGGACTAATAGGTATCCTTCCTCAATTACTGTACTGGAAATATACCACTGGTAGTTTTATGTATGATGTAGGCAGTAAATGGTATTTTTTGAATCCTTGGTTTAGGGTATTATTCGGACCCGAAAAAGGTTGGTTTTTGTATACGCCCATAAGCATTATGATGGTAGCTGGTTTATTCCTTATAAAAAAATATCCCTTTCAAAAATCAGTGATCAGTTTCTGTCTCCTCAATATTTGGATTATCATTGCTTGGTCGGACTGGCGCTATGGGGGCAGTTATGCTACCCGAGCATTGGTTCAAAGCTATCCTGTATTTGCATTAGCATTGGCTAGTTTTGTACAGCAAATGGTCCATCATAAAAAACAAAAGCTACTTTATATAATAGGCATTGCTTTTGCCTTATTGAATTTTTATCAATTACAAATCTATAATAGTGGCGTAAGCGAATCTTTTTCACCCTTACTCCGTCTTTTTTAATCGAATAACTTTTTCCTTTTGGTCATTAGTATTTTGATTGAATTATACCATTCACTTATTGCCTAATATTGTACAAACAATACCAAAATGGTACAAACAGATTTTCTAGTTATTGGATCGGGCATAGCAGGGCTCAGTTTTGCTATCAAAACGGCGCGGCAATTTCCGGATAAAAAAATAATCATTCTCACCAAAACCAATACCGACGAAACCAATACCAAATATGCTCAAGGAGGGATAGCCGTTATGAGTGGCCACGAAGACGATACCTTTGCCAAGCATATTGAAGATACACTTATAGCAGGCGATGGTCTCTGTAATAAAAACATTGTAGAAATTGTGGTTAAGGAAGGGCCCGATCGCGTACAAGAACTCATCTCTTGGGGTGCTAATTTCGACAAGGACAGCAAAGGCGAATACTTACAAGGCAAAGAAGGCGGCCATTCCGAGCACCGTATTTTACATTATAAAGACATTACCGGACTCGAAATTGAGCGCGCCTTATTGCAAGAACTCAGCCGCTACCCTAATATTGAAGTACATAGCCATTGGTTTGTGATCGACATCATCACACAGCACCATTTGGGCTATTTAGTGACCAAATCCACCACCGATATTGAATGCTATGGCGTATACGCCCTCAACCTTAATACCGGCAAAAACACCAAAATACTAGCCCGTATTACCGTAATGGCTTCGGGCGGTCTAGGCCAAGTATATCGCAGCACCACCAATCCGCATATTGCAACAGGAGATGGTATTGCCATGCACTATCGTGCCAAAGGCCGTATCGAGAATATGGAATTTATTCAGTTTCACCCCACTGCTATGTATCAGCCAGGTGCGCATCAGGCATTCCTCATTACCGAAGCCGTAAGGGGCGATGGAGGCATCTTACGCAACCATGCGGGGGAGGCTTTTATGGAAAAATACGACCCGCGCAAAGACCTTGCTCCGCGAGATATTGTTGCTAGAGCCATCGATAGTGAAATGAAAAAATCGGGTACCGAACATGTGTATCTTGATTGCCGTGCTATGAATCAAGAAAAATTCTTACAGCATTTCCCTAATATTTATGAGTATTGTAAAAAGGTAGGTATTGATGTCTTTGAACAGATGATTCCCGTAGCTCCGGCCTCTCATTATTGCTGCGGTGGCATCAAAACCAACGAGCATGGCCATTCTTCTATCAAGTACCTATATGCCTGTGGCGAATGCGCCAGCACGGGCTTACATGGCGCTAATCGTTTAGCCTCTAACTCGCTACTAGAGGCCTTGGTATTTGCCCACCGTTGTGCAACTGATGCTGCGGTACAATTTGAGTATACTCGTTTCAAAACAGAAGTTCCCGACTGGGATGCAAGTGGCACAACCGACCCCAAAGAGATGATTCTCATCACCCAAAGTCTCAAGGAACTGCAAAGTACTATGAGTGATTATGTTGGCATTGTGCGCAACGATATCCGCCTCGAAAGAGCTATGAAGCGACTAGACCTCTTGTTTGAAGAATCTGAGCAACTCTACCGCGAAACCACCCTATCGCCGCAGCTTTGTGAACTCCGTAACCTCATTACTATTGGCTATCTGATTGTAAAATCAGCAGTGCTGCGCCACGAAAGTCGAGGCCTGCATTTTAGTACAGATTATCCGCACAAAAGCGAATTGGTGCAGAATGTAGTGTTGTAATTTTTCATAAACACGATCATGTAGGTGTAATTGGAAACGAAAACAAATCAATATTTGATGGCGTGCCCCCGAAAGGCTCTGCAAAGAGCTACACTCGGGGTCGGGCTGCTTCAGATTCCGCTTTGCTGCGGCCGCTTACACTATCCCTGCCCGACAAAGTCATTAAGGCCTGCCTCATGCATTCACACGCTAACGTCACTGCGAGACTCGAAGCAGTCTATTACTAATCCACATGAATTTAAAGAGTAGATTGCTTTGTCGTCGTGCCTCCTCCGCGCCCGCCCGTGCCGGTACGGACGGGCAATGACGCATGCGGTATGGTTTGTTATTGTTGGTGGAAATTGTGAAAAAAAATTTCTAAACACCAATCAACGGCGAACAATTTTTAATCATTGTAAGATTGGGAGTATAAGCGATGTAACTAAGGCGTGGAACAATCACAAACGCTAAAAGATTACTCTGGTGCATAGCCCACAAAAATGGCGGAGCCAATATTTTTGTGTCGCCTTTTTTGGTTACTTTTTTGGCGAAGCAAAAAAGTGACAATAGAAGAAAAATACTTCAATTTGGTATTCATTGTTTATAAAACAAAAAATGTGACACCATTAACTTGAAATGAAACACAATTAGGCTCAACAATAAAGGATACAACTGCTTATTGCCATAGTTTATAGCCTAACGAATCTCTATAAACCAAATTTCTGATTATCCCTTATAAAAAGCCAACCAAGGCTTAATAATGAACTACGAACACCGCGTGCCCACTAAATATCCTAAATGCCAGACAAGGGCCTCCTTCTCTATTGTATAAAGACCGAGGCTGAGGTTAATAAAAAAATAAGCCGACTCTTTTCAGAGTCGGCTTATTCAATAAAAGGATCGTTCAAAAAAACTATGCAGTTGTTTCTTCTGTATCGTTTGTTATTTCTTCAGCAGCAGGTGCCTCTGGAGCAGCTTCAGCAACTGGTGCATGTTCTACTACCACTTCAGCAGCAGGTGCTTCAGCTACCACTTCAGCTACAGGTGCTACAACTTCTTCGACAGCGGCAACCGGTGCAGCAGCTTCAGTAGTTTTAGCAGCAGAGCGACGGCTACGACGAGTTTTCTTAGCTTCTTCTTCTTTACCACCTTTAGTGTAGATATCGTTGAAATCAACCAATTCAATCATTGCCATTTCAGCAGCATCACCTCTACGAGGTGCTAATTTGATAATACGAGTGTAACCACCTGGGCGATTAGCCACTTTATCACCAATTACGCCAAATAATTCTTTAATAGATTCTTTGTCTTGCAAATAAGCAAAAACCACACGACGGTTGTTGGTGCTATCTACTTTACTACGCGTAATCAAAGGCTCAGCATATACACGCAAAGCTTTTGCTTTAGCCAATGTAGTGATGATTCTTTTGTGTTCGATGAGGCTTTTGGTAAGGTTCATCAAAAGGGCATGGCGGTGAGCCGTTTTTCTGCCGAGGTTGTTTACTTTGTCTCCGTGACGCATGACGTTGTTATATTTAAAAATGATTGGCGTTATCGCCTCCGCTTACACCGTGTCAAAGAATTGTAAGTGGCTTGTGTTTCCCTACCCCATGTGGCACACATTTTTTTATAAAAAACCACAATAAGCGGGAGAGCTTACTGTGGTTGTAACTTAATTAAAAACTAGAAATCTTTTGACAAGCTTTTTAAGCGAGAGATGTCCATACCGAAGTGAAGACCACGCTCGTGTAATACTTGTTCAATTTCAGACAATGATTTTTGACCGAAGTTGCGGAATTTCATCAACTCATCTTGCGTGTAGTTTACCAACTCGCTCAATGAATTAATTTTTGCAGCTTTAAGACAATTGAAAGCACGAACAGAAAGCTCTAAATCTTCAAGCGGAGTGCCCAAGATTTTGCGCAATTGTAATGTTTCTTCATCTACTACATTTTCACGCTCTTCTTTTTTATTATCCAACGAAATGTTTTCATCGGTAATAATCATTAAGTGTTGGATTAAGATGCGAGAGGCTTCTTTAACCGCTTCTTCAGGGTGAATAGTACCATCGGTAACTACGTCCATGATCAATTTTTCGAAATCGGTACGTTGTTCAACACGGGTATTTTCGATCGTGTATTTAACGTTTTTGATTGGGGTAAAAATAGAATCAATAGCAATAACACCAAGCATACCATCTTTAGGACGGTTTTCTTCAGATGGAACATAACCACGACCTTTACCAATCGACATTTCGATATTGAAGGTTGTACCTGCTTCCATACTGCAAATCACCAAATCGGGGTTCATTACCTCGAAATTAGGTAATGCTTCGCCGATCATACCTGCTGTAAAGACACCTTGTTTGATGTTCAATTCACATTTGTCGTGATGTACATCGTGCTCAGCAGTTTTCTTGAAGCGAACTTGTTTAAGGTTAAGGATTATTTCCGTTACGTCTTCCAACACACCTTTGATGGTTGCAAACTCGTGATCGGCACCAGCGATTTTGATGGTAGTGATTGCATAACCTTCAAGTGAAGATAGCAATACACGACGCAATGCGTTACCAATAGTAACTCCGTAACCGGGCTCTAAAGGACGAAACTCAAACTGCGCTTCAAAATCGTTTGCTTTTTGCAAAACAATCTTATCTGGTTTTTGAAAATTCAATATTGCCATATTGATATTGGTATTTTAAGTGTTCGTTTAAAAAAATTGCTGTGTAAAATAATTGATTTTGAAATAAATTCCAATTAACTATAAACACTTTTCTTATGAGTTCAAATAAACGGCAAACCAAATACGGTTTGTCGTATTTGGTTTTATTATTTAGAGTACAACTCGACAATAAGTTGCTCCTTAATATTTTCAGGAACACTCTCACGTTCTGGAGTAGCTAAGAAGGTACCCTTAAGCTCGCTCTCGCTCCAATCTACCCAATTAATCTTTGGATTTTTGGCACGAACAAGGCTAAGAATGGATGTATTTACTTTAGATTTTGGTTTCAACTCAATAACGTCACCAGCTTTCAAACGATAAGAAGCGATGTTTACGATTTCACCATTAACCAAAATGTGCTTGTGCGATACCAATTGGCGTGCAGCTGGGCGTGTAGGTGCGATACCCATACGGTATACCACATTATCCAAACGAGATTCCAACAATTTCACCAAGTTCTCACCTGTTGCACCTTTGATACGTGCTGCTTCGAAATAAGTGTTACGGAATTGTTTTTCCAACACCATGTAGGTGTATTTAGCTTTTTGCTTTTCTTTCAACTGAATAGAGTATTCAGAAGCAGCTTTACGCTTTTTGCTTGCACCGTGCATGCCCGGAGGTGCACTCTTCTTTTGCAAGTTTTTGCCTGATCCTAAGATAGGCTCGCCGAATTTACGGCAGATTCTGTTTTTGGGTCCTGTATAACGTGCCATTGCGTGTTATTTTGTCGATTTTTGAATTAATTCCGAAGCGTTTCATATAAAAATCGTAAAATCAGATACGATTCGGATGTTTATCTTTAATGAAAACTTTCGATTGAAGCACTATCAATAGGCTTCAATCGAAAGAAAATAATATAATTATACGCGGCGTTTTTTCGGAGGACGGCAACCGTTGTGTGGCATAGGAGTTACGTCTTTGATAGAAGTAATTTCCATTCCGATGCTAGCCAAAGAGCGAATAGCTCCCTCACGACCAGAACCTGGGCCTTTTACGATAACGTCTACTTTTTTCAAGCCAGCGTCCATTGCTTTTTTACCACAATCCGCAGCTGCCATTTGTGCAGCGTATGGAGTATTTTTCTTTGATCCACGGAAACCCATTTTACCAGCAGAAGACCAAGAGATAACTTGACCAGCCTTGTTGGTAAGGCTCACGATGATGTTGTTGAATGTAGCGTTGATGTGAGCATCTCCGTGTACATCAACCTTCACGATGCGCTTTTTAGCAGCGACTTTTGCAGATGATTGTGCTTTTGCCATTTTGTTTTGAATAAGGTAATCGTTAATAAACTTATGCTGAGTGTTTCAGCATTGTAGCATCCCTCCTTGCAGCACCAATGGGCAGATCTGGCGATGGTACGAATAGTATTACTACTATTTTTTTGGTGCTTTCTTTTTACCGGCAACAGTTTTGCGCTTACCTTTACGGGTACGGCTGTTGGTACGGGTACGTTGACCGCGAAGGGGTAAACCTTTACGGTGACGCAATCCGCGATAGCAAGCGATGTCCATAAGACGCTTGATGTTCGTTTGAACTTCAGAACGCAATTGGCCTTCTACTTTAAACTCACTGTTGATGATGTTACGAATAGCAGTTTGCTCTTCGTCGTTCCATTCCATCGCTTTTTTATCGTAGCTAATGCCCGCTTTGTCGAGGATGTTACGAGCAGTTGTGCTGCCAATACCATAAATGTAAGTTAGCGCTATCTCGCCACGCTTTTGTTTGGGTAAATCTATACCAGATATACGAGCCATTCTTTCTTTTTAATTATTAATTATAAATTATTAACTCTTAATTATCCTTGGCGTTGTTTAAAACGAGGATTTTTTTTGTTGATGATAAATAGTACCCCTTTGCGACGTACAATTTTGCAATCTGCACTGCGTTTTTTAATTGCTGCTCTTACTTTCATTGTTATTCTTGTTTAGAAAAAAATAATTAATTATTTGTAACGATAAATGATTCTACCTCTACTCAAGTCGTAAGGACTCATCTCTACACCCACCTTGTCTCCTGGCAATATACGAATGTAGTGCATGCGCATTTTGCCCGAAATAGTAGCTAAGATCTCGTGTCCATTCTCAAGGCGCACGCGGAACATAGCGTTCGACATCGCTTCACTTATTGTACCGTCTTGTTTGATTAAGGACTGTTTAGCCATATTTTAAAAAGGATTGCAAAAGTAAGGACATTTTATGAATAAAATAATTTTTTTTTCAAAAATTTGAATTGGTCCTCATTAAATTAAAAAACCTTGAGTCATTTAACGTTCATTTGGGATGCAAAAAGTAACCTAAGCTATAATGTTTGATTTTATTTTATATAAAATATTTAATTAACGAATAAGCTTGCTCTAAACAGCAGGCGAAAAACTAGCAAGCCTTGTAGGAGAAGCTCAAATACAATAGGAAATGACACCAAATAAATGCTAAACAATTATAGAAGTGGGGGGCCATTAACATTGGACAATGGGATTCTAAAAGCAGAATGCCCCCAAAATAACATTTGAGGGCATTCTTAGAAGTGCTTTTTGTAATTAATTGATTTCTAGAACTTGGGTAGGCTCCATACTCGCATTACGGATAGACACATTCTGCGCTACATTGCGAGCCAGCTCCAAGAACTTTTCGCGGGCAGGAGAATCTTCGTCAACCACTGCTGGTATACCCATATCACCTCCTTCGCGGATGCTCTGTACCAAAGGCAATTCGCCCAAGAAAGGTAATTCAAATTGCTCAGCCATTTTAACCGCTCCGCCTCTACCAAAAATGTAATATTTATTGTCTGGCAACTCGGCAGGCGTGAAATAGGCCATATTTTCAATTACACCCAAAATCGGAATCTTGATGTGCTCTTGCTTGAACATCATCACTGCTTTACGTGCATCGGCTGCGGCCACCGCTTGTGGTGTAGAAACAATTACCGCGCCCGTAACAGGTATGGTTTGTGCAATCGTCAAATGCACATCGCCGGTGCCGGGAGGCAAGTCAATCACTAAATAATCCAATTCGCCCCACATCACATCGGTAACAAATTGCTTGAGTGCCGAACTAGCCATTGGTCCGCGCCAGATTACCGCTTGCTTCTCATCGATCAGCAATCCAATGGACATTACTTTGATACCATATTTATCAATCGGCACTATCATTCCCTTGCCATTCACTTCAGTCATTTTGGGGCGCTCATCGCGGATACCCATCATTATCGGCACAGAAGGACCATAAATATCGGCATCCATCAATCCCACGCTTGCCCCTTCGGCAGCAAGTCCTAATGCTAAGTTTACAGCCACAGTAGATTTACCCACCCCACCCTTGCCAGAGGCAACAGCAATAATGTTCTTCACACCAGGCAGAACGTCTTTACGGTCTTTGCGGTTAGAAACAACGCGGGCACTCATGGTAATATCAATTTCAGCTTCTTTACTCACCATTAACTTAACTGCATTTACACAAGCCTTTTCTATCATTTCCTTCATGGGGCAGGCCGGAGTGGTCAGTTCAACAGTAAAAGCCACTTTATTTCCGTCCACACTCAGGTTTTTCACCATACCAAGGGTCACAATATCCTTATGCAAATCGGGGTCATCAACATTACCCAATGCAGCTAAAACTGCTTCTTTCGTTATCATCAAAAACGTTTGTTAAATTGAATAAAATATGTGCAAAACTAAGCGATACGGTTTTCCTTTGTAGCATTAGTTAAGAATTGTTTTTTTATGCACACATTATCAATATTGATTTGTGCACATTTTTCAAATAATTATTTATGTCGAAAAGTCTCCTTTATACTAGTTTGCTTTTTTTTGTTTGCCTTTTTAATGCTTCAATTATGGCCCAAGCACAAGTTGCTCCTGACCGATTGATACAAATCAATGGTGTGGTGATGACCAGCGATAGCTTATATGGCATTCCAGACGCTATTGTGAGTGTTAAAAACCAAAACAAAGGCACTTACACCAGCGAGCAAGGTGTATTTGCATTGGTTTGTTTTAAAGGCGATACCCTACAGTTTAAATCTTTGGGCTTTGAAGCCAAAGATTTTGTGGTACCCAACAATATCAAAGGCAATACCCTTTCTTTAGTTCAACTAATGAGCCAAGACACCTTTTTCCTCAACGAAACAATTATTCACGCTCTACCCACAAAAGAAAATTTCAATTTTGCTTTTCAAAACTTGAACATTGACGACGACAAATACGAGCTTGCACGCCGCAATAGCAATTTGGCAATGATGAGAATGTTGAGTACAATCATGCGCCCCGATGGCAGAGAAGGACAGGCTTTTGCCCAAAAAGATGCTGCATATCGTGCGGCCTACACCGGGCAACAACTGCCCATGAATGTCCTCAACCCTATTAAATGGGGACAGTTTATTGAGGCATGGAAAAGAGGGGATTTCAGGAAGAAGAAGTAGATTGGGTAATGGGGTAATTTGAAGATTTGAAGATTTGAAGCCCTGCATCATACTTTAAGGAAGGAGCTTAGAATCTTGTCCTATTTTTGGAACAATTTTGGATGTTCCCTTTCTGTGCTCATAAAAAAATGTATACTTTATATATCCTGCTTTATCATGCTGACCAAACTGTCGCAGGGGCAAAGTATTTCCCAAGATTGGAGCAATCTTATATGCAAAAAAATCGCTGTAACCGATAGTCTAAAAATAGATTCTCTTGCTATTAGCCATTTCAAAATTTTGGGGATAGATTCAAGTGATTATATCCTTTACCCCACGCGCTCTATTTTGGTTTGGCGCAATAAACCAAAGGCAGATTCAGTAAGTATTAGGTACCGAAAATTACCTATTGATTTTGGCAAAATATACCGCCATAAAAATCGTTCATTAGTAGATTCGAATTATATTTTTTCTTCATTAGCCTATGTCAAGGATAAAAAAAACAGTGAGCATTTTGTCGATTACAATCAACTCGAACTTAACGGTAGCTATGGCCGTAGCATCTCTTTAGGCAATAATCAAGATGTTGTTTCCAATGCCAATTTTAACCTTCAGGTAAATGGATATTTATTAGACAGCATTAAGGTAGAAGCGGCTATTACGGACAACACCGTGCCCTTTCAACCTGAGGGTAATACCGCCAATTTGCAAGAGTTTGACCTCATCTCCATCCGCTTAAGCAAAAACAAACGGAGCCTTCAATTGGGGGATTACAACCTCAACAAACCTGATGCCTATTTCCTGAATTATACCAAAAGAGTGCAGGGCTTGTTTTTTGAAACAGAAGATACACTCAGCAAAAACATACAAAACAAAGTAGGCCTCAGTGCCTCTATTGCTAAAGGTGAATTTGCTCGAAATATCTTTATGGGTGTTGAAGGAAACCAAGGCCCATATAGGCTTGTAGGCAACAATGGCGAACAATTATTTATAGTACTTGCCGCCACCGAAAAAGTGTATGTCGATAATGTACTACAAGAACGGGGAGAAAACGCCGATTACATTATCAATTACAATACAAACGAGGTACGCTTTATGCCACGCCGTCCCATCAACCAATTTTCAAGAATACAAATAGAGTTTGAATATCGAACCAACAATTACCTCAACTCTCTGATATACGCATACAATGAGCTTTCGATTGGCAAAAAATGGAGAATAAAATTGAATGCTTATAGCAATCAAGATGCCAAAAACCAAGCCTTTCAACAAAACCTCTCTACTGAGCAAAAGCGCTTATTAACAGGTATTGGCGACAGTATACAAAACGCTCTAATACCTAATATTAGCCCAGACACCTTTGCAGCTAATAAAATTCTTTATCGAATAAAGGATACCCTGATTATGGGAACCAGAATAGACTCTATCTACGAATACAGCACCAACGCTGGACTACAACTTTATTCTGTTTCTTTTTCTTATACAGGAAGTAGCAAAGGAGATTACCGTATTTCGGGCGAAAATGCTAATGGACGAGTATATCAATGGGTGGGTCAAAATCAGGGGGATTACCGAGCCGTCTCACTGATCATCACACCCAAAGCGCATCAAGTGCTAACATTGGCGACACAATACCAGATCGATTCTTTCAAAAAAATCTATGTTGAAATAGCTGGCAGCAACAAAGACCCTAATACTTTCTCTATTATTGACAATCAAAATCATCAAGGTTTTGCCTCAAAAATAATGTACCAGGAACAGCGCTTTTTGGGTAAAAAAGACAGCTTAAACAGGAGTGATTGGACGATTCAAAACAATGTACAATATGAATATGTTCAATCAAAATTCCGAGCCATTGCCCCATATCGCTCGGTAGAATTTGGCCGCGATTGGAATGTACCCTTATCAGGCATTAGCCCCGATGAAAATTGGGCAAGCTTTAGCACAAAAGTAGGCCATCGAAAACATGGCGACATCGATTATGCACTAAGTCATTACACTAGAGGCGGCGATTATAAGGGTTTTAAAAACGCAATTGGCTATAGCCTCAACAACGGAACAACCAATACAGGCTTTAACTTTAGCCTGATGAATGCCAAAGATTCTATCATTGCTTCAGCATTTTTTAAGCCCTATATTTTTGCTGATTATACTTTTAAACAAAGCCTTAAAAGCACTCTCGGAGCTAGTTATTATGCCGAACGAACTGTAGCCCAATATGTACGCAATGACAGCCTTCAAAACGGATCTTTTCATTTCGATATTATTACGGCCTTTTTGCGCAGCTACCAAACAAAAAAATACAACTATGCTGCCACTTATTTTAGACGAAGAGATTTGTTGCCTTTCCAAAATGATTGGTCACAACAAAACCATAGTGATAATTATTCTGTACAATTTGGTGCAGGTGATGGCAGGCCTCATCGTTTGCAATTTACAGGGTCCTACCGGCAATTATTTGTAGATAACACAACAGTAATCAATAGCAAAGCAGAGCAAACATTACTGGGTCGCCTGCAATATGATGGTAGCATGTGGAAACAAGCTATTTCACTCAGCACTTTGTATGAATTGGGGACAGGACAAGAACAAAAAAGAAACTTTACCTATGTACAAGTACCCGCTGGACAGGGCATGTATAATTGGATAGACTATAACAATGATGGTGTCCAACAGCTCAATGAGTTTGTGATTGCGCTCTATCCCGACCAGAAACTATTTATTCGCATCTTTACGCCCAGCGATGATTATGTAAAGGTGAATAATGTCAACTTCAACCAAACTATCGGATTTGAACCGGGGCATTTTTTCAAAAAAAACAAAGGCTCATTTCTTACAAAATTCAGTAAAATCATATCCAACCAATTTGCCCTACAGGTATCCAACAAAATACTCCATAGTGCCGGCATAGGCGTATTTAACCCTATCCAAAAAAATTATAACGACAGCGATATTTTAATCACCAATACCGCACTCAACAATACATTTTATATCAACCGAAGTAGCGCTAAATGGGGATTGGATTATAATTATC
>JAIXWS010000102.1 GCA_027491165.1 Sphingobacteriales bacterium
ATATACCCGTGGCGAATGGAAAAACATCGCCAATGACCGACCAGTAATTGGCAATTACGGTGTAAACGATGCGGGCAGCGGCGATAAATATGACAAGGGGAGTGCCTTGGTGCATACCATTCGATTGTTGATGAACAACGATGAAAAATTCCGTGCTATGCTGCACAAAATGAATGATACTTTTTACCACAAGCAAATTAACACCAAGCAAATGGAGGATTTTATCATTGGCTATTCGGGACTAGCATTGCAACCTATTTTCAATCAGTATTTGCGTACAACAATGATACCCGAATTGGAATGTGTGAAAAAGCAGCGCACCTTTAAATTTCGATTTAAAAATATTGTTCCTGGATTTGAATTGCCCTTAATGTATACAATGAATGGTAAATTATTCCATCAAACGGTTGGTGCAGACTGGGAAGAATTGAACTTGCCTGAAGGTTCATCCAATATTCTTTTCAAAGAAGATTTTTTGATAAAAGTTAACAATGCTCGCTGATTTTTCACCGAAATTTCATCCAGTTTTTCATTTGCAATTATCTTTCTCAATACTTTTGATTTTCTAAAAACTAAAATCAACAAACAATGAATAACCATGAAATTGATTACAGAATAGTCGGCGAAGAGATGCAATATGTAGAGGTAGAGCTTGATCCTAATGAAACAGCTATTGCCGAGGCCGGCTCATTTATGATGATGGACGAAGGAGTAGAAATGTCCACTATTTTTGGCGATGGCAGCAATTCTGGTCCTAACACTAATTTCTTTGGTAAACTACTGAGTGCCGGTAAGCGTGTGCTCACGGGCGAAAGTTTGTTTATGACTACCTATACCAATATGGGCCAAGGCAAGAAGCATGTCTCTTTTGCTGCTCCTTACCCTGGTAAAATTATTGCTTTGGATTTGATGCGCCTTGGTGGTCGTGTTACTTGTCAAAAGGATAGTTTTCTGTGCGCAGCCAAAGGCGTTGCTATCGGTATAGAGTTTCAACGCAAATTAGGTACTGGTTTGTTTGGTGGTGAAGGTTTCATTATGCAAAAATTAGAAGGTGATGGCATGGCTTTTGTACATGCGGGTGGTCACGTTTTGGAGCGCGAATTGATACCTGGTGAAATATTGAAAATTGATACGGGTTGTATCGTGGCATTTACCCATGGCGTTTCTTATGACATTCAGTTTGTTGGCGGCATCAAGAATACCCTATTTGGTGGGGAAGGTGTGTTTTTTGCCACTTTGCGTGGTCCTGGAAAAGTGTGGATTCAAACTTTACCCATTAGTCGTTTGGCAGGTAGAATATTGTCTTATGGTACTTATAACCGCAAAGAAGAGGGTAGTATCCTCGGGGGCTTGGGTAATTTGCTCGATGGTGATGGTATGTGATAATGATTATAATTAGGATTAAAAAAACGTGGAGACTGCAATCGGTCGGCCACGTTTTTCTTTGTAAACTGTTCTACCTGATGGTCGTGCCTTAGTATCACTTAGCTACACTAAATCTTGATTCCTTGATCGTCACCATTTTTATGGTATACAATAGGATAAGATTTCTTTCTTGTTAGGTTTTTGCTGTTAAAATTGCCCTTTGGAGTAGTTGGGGTCTTTCTAACGACATCTTTTTTAAATTCCAACAAAAGGATTAAAGGAAACATTGCTAGCTGTGATGGGTTAAGTTTTCGCTAGATTTTTTTTAATTCTAAGGTTCTTACTCCTAAATTGCATCCAATCAAATCCTCGTTTTCTAAAAAACAATTGTGATCAAAGTCCTAGACATCAAGGCTCACTGTAAGCCCTTAGTGCTTTTATTGGGTGCATTAGTAACAAGTAGGCTGCTATTTATTTATGTTATGCCACCCACTTTTTCCAAAGACATGTACGCTTGGGTGGAAGTCATCACCATCTTAAAAAGAGGAGGAAATCCCTACCGCGAAGCGAGCTTGTTGAACTATCCGCCATTTTGGTTACAGGTATTGTATGGTATAGGTAAAATAGCAGATGCTACTGGTTTTGCGGCCACGCGATTGGTGCAAAGCGTACTGATATTTGGAGAGGCTATTGTAATCATACTTACTTATGCCCTTAGTCAATTCCTTTCTTTGGATAAGCGAAAAATATTTTGGGTCTTGATGCTGGCTTTGGTGCTCAACCCCATCACTATTTTACTCAATTGCCAGCACGGTAATTTTGATGTTTTTGTGGGCTTTTGGATTTTACTATTCACTATTTGTCTACTTCGTTTTTACCAAAGTAAATCTTCCATACATTGGCTGATGGCCTGCCTGGCTTTGGGTTTGGGCATCCTTACGAAGACAATTCCTGTCATTTTGATTCCCTTGCTATTTATCGGTATTCAGGGTCAGCGAAAATCGATAAGCCTTTTCGGGGCCATACTCCTGTTTCTACCCATTAGTTTGGGTATCAGTATTATTTATGTCTTAGCGCCTGAGGGGGTAGCTGCCCATGTATTGGGCTATCGGTCTATGGCGGGTTGGTATGGTATTTCAGGGATATTAAATTTATTGGGGCAGTATACTTGGATTGATATGTACAGTGCATTTTCCCCCTTTCTTATTTTGTCTCTTATGTTGCGGGTTGCCTATAAAGCCTGGCGAATAAAAACTATAACGGCACCCCAATTACTGACCCTGTTGCTGATCTTATTGGTTTTTTTACCCACATTTGGCCCAGGCTATTCACCACCTTATATCTTGTGGTTTTTGCCCCTGATGCTCCTTTATTTTTCCTGGAGTAAAAGGTCGGGAATTTTAGGAATGATATTGGGTTTTGTTATACTAAGCCTTACTTATATTGTAGAATACGCTTACTTTCCCTCGCATGGTGCTTTTATACAGGCTTTTGATGACGCTGAAGGCTTGGCTCATTACTGTGCATCTTTAGGCGAAAGTAAGTCCCAATCAATTATTCGCTTGCCCATGTTTGTCTTTTATCTTTGGTTTTATTTTGGCTTATTGAAAGATAAAAATAATGTCTTGATGCCCAATTAAGCCTAAAAAACCGGCACTTCTAAAGGTTAAAAGGATGTATTTTCGCAATTCAGTTATGGAGAAACAAAGTTGGTTCGAAGCTTGGTTTAATTCACCTTATTATAAGGTTTTATACCAAAACCGAGATAGGAATGAAGCCGAAGATTTTACAAGTGCCTTAGTACAATATCTGCAACCCAAAATGGGCAGTAAAATGTTGGATATTGGATGTGGTGAAGGCCGTTTTGCTATACAGTTTGCTCAAAAAGGTTTCGAGGTAACAGGTATTGATTTAGCCGAAAAGCAGATTGAAAAAGCATTGAATTTGGAACGCGATAACCTTCAATTTATGGTGCATGATATGCGGCTTCCTTTTTACCTCAACTACTTCGATTATGCGTTTAATCTCTTTACTAGTTTTGGTTATTTTGCGAGCGAAAAGGATAATTTGAAGGCGGCAAAGTCATTTGCGGCAGGATTGAAAGTTGGTGCCACCTTAGTAATTGACTATATGAATAGGGATTGGGTTTTGCAGCAATTAAAGCCATTTGAACTAGTCGAAAGAGAGGGGGTCAAATTTGAAATACAAAAAGATTTTGATGGCAAACACATTATAAAGCACATCCGTTTTGTTGATGCTGAAAATCAATCAAAACACTATACCGAAAGGGTTTCTGCTTTTGTCTTGCAAGATTTTATTCAGATGTTTGCCGCTGTAGGATTATCTCATCAAGCTACTTTTGGAGATTATCATCTTGCCGATTACGATGCTGCACATTCGCCTAGAATGATCATGATTTTTAAAAAATAATGAATGCTTATGGAAATAATCCAACGACTAGTAGAGCAGGATAAAAAGGTTTGGTACAAGATCAATGTTTTGTGGCAGAACAAAATATTAGACTTGATTGCTCCTATCTTGCGTAACCCCAATACTTGGATTCCGCTGTATATTTTTTTAGCTATTTTTATTCCCTATAAATTTGGCAAAAAGGGTTTTTATTGGTGCATTGGTTTTTTAGTGACCTTTGCGCTAAGTGATTATACGAGTGCTTCCATTATCAAGCCCTTGGTGCATCGCGTTCGCCCATGTAATGATGCGACCCTGCAAAAGACAGTACACCTATTAATCGATTGTGGCAGCGGTTATAGCTTTCCTTCGGCTCATGCTGCCAATCATTTTGCACTTGCCTTTTTTATGTTGATAAGTTTGCACAAGCAGTTTAAATGGGTTTGGATACCGGCCTTTCTTTGGGCATTTTCGGTGGCATATGCCCAGGTATATGTGGGTGTTCATTTTCCTTTGGATGTTTTTTTTGGAGGCATTTTGGGTATAGGTATTGGATGTTGTACCGGTTTGTTTTTTAATAGAAAAGTGGGTTTGAAATAAACCTTTTTAATAGGCTAATAAACTTTTGGTTATTCCTAAAGTCTCAGTTGTATAATTTGATGTTTTTTAAAAAAGTATGTTGATGAAAAAACTTTTGATGCTACTTGGTTCGGTACCTTTTATTTTTTCTTCTTGTGTAAAGCGAGATTTTGAACCAACCATAAATATTACACCATTTACGTTTGTTGATGAATTTGATGATAATCGAAATAATTGGCAATTTGCTGATGGTCCCAATTTGGCCTATGGTATAATTAGCAATGGTACTTTTAAAGTAGATTATAATGATGATCTGTATGAGGCATATTATGTTTCAAAGGGTATTGACCTTAATGTGAATAGTGATTTTACTTTGTATTCCAAAATAGGTTCAAATAAGAATATGGGTATTTTGTTTGGCTATAATGGTGGAGCAAATGGTGGTGGATATGGGTATAGCTTTACTGTTGATTACAATGGTTATTTTGCCTTGTATGATGAAGGTGGAAATGGTTCGGGTGCCGGTATTACACCCATTATCCCTGCCACCCAATACAATTTTATAAATCGTAATGGTAATTGGAATGATCTGCGCCTGGAAAAGCGGGCGAGAAGATGGATTGGCTACATCAATAATATCCAGGTATTTAATGTCGAGGCCCGTATCATGAGGGGCAACGGCGTGGGTTTTGTAGTAGAATCACGAACTCAGGGAGAAGCTGATTATCTGCAAGCCGATTGGTTTCGCTAGGCTTATAAAAGACATGAGTAGAAAACCACCTTGAACTTTACCATAAACAGGGTGGTTTTTTCTTTGTATCTAGCCTTAGTTTAAAATGTTTTATACCTAACCAAACAGAAAATGAATTATTTAGGTCATGCTTATTTGTCTTTTGGCCATGCACAAATTTTATTGGGCAATATGATTGGTGATTTTGTAAAGGGTACAGAAGCCAATATGGATATCTATCCGAAAGCTGTAAAACAAGGATTGATTTTGCATCGTACCATCGACTCCTTTACAGATCAACATGCCGCAATTCGCGAAGCAAAAAAAATTTTCAGACCCAAATATGGTTTGTATTCGGGCGCAGTCGTAGATACATTGATGGATTTTTTTATTGCAAATGACTCATCCTTGTTTGCAAGTGAACCTGCATTAGATTATTTTGTGCAGCAAGTTTATAAGCAATTGGGCGATCAACAAGTACATTTCCCAGCAAAGTTTGTGCCTTATTATGAGAGTATGATTGCTCATAATTGGTTGTTTCATTACCGCAATGAAAATGGTATTCAGCGGTCATTAAATGGGCTAATGCGCAAAGCTAAACACATAAAAGAAGTGGATACTGCTTTTGAATTATTGCTAATGGAAAAAAATACCTTACAAGACTTGTACCAACATTTTATGGGAGAAATGATTTCTTTTGTTAAAATTACCATGGAAAAGGATTGAACTAGGGCTCAAACTTATATTTGCAACAATTGATATTTTGCCTACATCATTAGAATGAAGATTATTTTGAAAAGAACGATATACATCAGCTTATTTTTTATAGCAGTTTTGTTTGCTTGTCAATCGCGCAACCAGTCTGCACAGGCGAATCCTAATTTTGATTTAGCGCCAATAGAAATGGGGGCCATCAAGCTCAGTCATAGTGATACCAATAGTGCCGAATGGAAAAGAATTGCCTTTAGGCTCGATTCCTTTTATACGGTTCAAGCTAGAGCAGGTTTTAATGGTAGCGTATTGATTGGATATAAAGGCAAGGTGCTCTACGAAAAATATATTGGATATGCTAATCGTAGCCGTGCTATGGCTTTGTCGCCCGAAAATGCAGTACAGTTAGCTTCTGTATCTAAAACCTTCACGGCCGCAGCAGTGCTTTATTTGTATCAAAATAAGTATTTGGATATTGATAAACCAGTAAGTGAGTATCTTAAAAACTTCCCTTATTCAGACATAACGGTGCGTATGTTATTGTGTCATCGTTCAGGATTGGCTAATTATTGGGCATGGTTGCCCAAATTTTATAAAAGTAAAGAGCCTATTTATAACGATCAGGTAATTGAATTGATGGCCCAGCACAAACCTGCTATTGAATTCAAGGCCAATTCAAGATTTAAATATTGTAACACCAATTATCTGCTGCTAGCCAGTATTATCGAAAAGGTTACCGAAATGAGTTTTAGCAACTTTTTGAGTAATTATATTTTCAAGCCTTTGGGGATGAATCATAGCTTTGTTTTTGACCCTGCAAAAGGTTTGCCGAACAAGGCAACGATTAGTTATAGTTCAGGCTATTCGCCCCATCCGAATGATTATCGTGATGGCGTCTATGGTGATAAAGGTATTTATAGTACAGTGCAAGATATGTATCGTTGGGATCAATCATTCTATCATAATACCTTTTTAAATAACGAAACGATTGAAATGGCCTATGGACCCTGTTCTTTTGAAAGGCCAGGCATAAAAAATTATGGATTAGGGTGGAGAATGTTCTGTTATCCGGATGGTTATAAAATTATTTTTCACAATGGATTTTGGCATGGGAACAATACCTGTTTTTACCGTTTTGTAAAAGATAATTTTACAATAATTGTTTTGGGTAATAAGGCATCACAAGCTATCTATAAACAACCCCAAGTGTTATATAGCATTGTTAAAAATGCGGATAGTGTGAGTGCTTTTGATGATGGGATGGAGTAATGGTTGGCCTTTTTTAAATACGATATTTATGTCAAAGCAATTCATGATTACGCTGTTATTCTTGCTGTACAGCTTCGGTGTTAAGGCACAAAATGATTCATTATTTATCAGTATTAAAGGCGGTAAGGCCTCGGTTGTACACCTTGTTCAAAAAGAAGAAAATCTGTATACCATCGCGCATCAATACAATGTACCCGCTTTGGTTTTAAGTCAAAGTAATGATGTCTCTTTTTATGAGCGCTTAGAACCCAAAAGAAAATTATTGATCCCTTTGGGTATTTACAATTATGTAAAAACGAAGCCCACCAAAGCCCATACCGCCAAATCGCTTTATTATCAAGTTTTGCCAACAGATCATTATTACTCCTTGGCTGCTGCCCTAGGCACAAGCGAAGATTTACTCAAAAGCTTAAATAATAATTTGGGCCCTCATCAATTACCCAATAGTATTTTATTGGCTGGTTGGGTGCTGTATCAAGCGCCTGATGCCCCTGCCCAAAATGAAGGAACAGCCAATTCGATAGCTAAAGTGGCCTCTGTCACTACTGCACTTATCAAAAAGGATACACTTAAGCTTCCTCCCTCTGAGTTAGAAAAGCAATTTAACTACCAAACCTCCAATGGTCAATTTGTGGATTCTGCCAATGGAATGGTTGTATTTTTTAAGCCTCAGACTGCTATTGATAATAAATTGCTTTTTGCTTTCAGTAATGAATTTGCCAAAGGGAGGGTTCTAAAAGTGGTGAATCCTAGCAATGGCAAATTTGTGTTTGCCAAAGTGATTGGTGCCTTACCTTCTACGAAGCAATATCTCAACGCAAAAATCGGTTTAGATGGTCGAGCACGAGCTGAATTGGAAACAAGAGAAATAAAACTTTGGTGCGATTTCTTTATGAAATACTAATTAGAATTTACAAAACTACTATTTTGTTTTACATTAATATTTATATACTAAATACAAAATATTTATGGCACAATCTTTGTTATGTATAATTTAAAAAATAACTTAATTTACCCTAAATATGATTTCAATCTTAATTGTTGGCGCCGGGAAAAGTTCTACCTATTTAATTGACACCTTACTAAAGCATACGCAGAAAAAAAATTATAAAAATCGTGATAGTAATTGGAGGGTTGTTGTTGCTGATAGCGATGAACATAATTTAAAGCAAAAGACGCAACATTATCCCAATGCTGAAATTGCTGTTTTAGATATAAACAATACCCCACAACGCCAAAAATTGGTAAAAGAGGCCGATATAGTCGTATCCCTTATGCCTCCGACGCTTCATATCTTATTAGCAAAAGATTGTTTGCAATTCAAAAAAAACCTAATAACCTCTTCCTATGCCTCTGATGAAATGCGCGAGCTAGATCAAAAAGCAAAAGATGCGGGACTTATGTTTATGTGTGAAATGGGTTTAGACCCCGGAATTGACCATATGTCAGCCAGTCACATTTTCAATAGTGTTCGAAAGGTAGCCTCAAGCATAACTTCCTTTAAATCTTATTGTGGTGGACTTATTGCCCCAGAGAGTGATACCAATCCCTGGCATTATAAATTTAGTTGGAATCCTAAAAATATTATCAACGCAGGAAAAGGCGGTGCTTATTATTTGGAACAAGGAGCCAAGGTTCACCTCGAATACGAAAAGCTCTTTGATAATAATAAAAGCATTTATTGCGATGGAGTTGGGGAATTGGCTTATTATGCTAATAGAGATTCTCTCAGTTATATTGATTTGTATCAATTGCATGAATCTAAAGATTTTATGCGGGCTACTTTAAGGCATCCAGAATTTTGTATTGGATGGAATGCATTAATCAAGCTTGGTGCAACGAATACTGAAGATCAAATTAATACGGATAATCGATCCTTCAAAGATTGGATTATGAACATTTCGAACTACGAGGATACCAATATCAGTGTTCAAGATCATGTTTGGAACAAATTGGGGCTTAGCGATAATCGTATTAAAAACATGATTGAATGGCTAGATATTTTTTCTGATCAAACCATTAATAATGGTTACATGTCATCAGGGGATATTTTATTGAATATACTCTCAGAGAAATGGAAAATGGAAGAGGATGATAAGGATATGGTAGTGATGCAGCACGAAATCGAATATTTATTTAAGGGGGCAACTAATAAATTGGTGAGTGGTTTAGTGGTGAAAGGCGAGGATAGTAATTTTTCTGCAATGGCCAAAACGGTAGGTTTACCCATGGCTATTTTAACGGAATTACTCATGAATAAAATGATCGTAGCCCCTACAGGTGTTTTGATTCCAACTATGCCTGCTATTTATCGTCCTATTTTAAAAAGGCTGGAAAAATATAATATCGGATTTTCAGAGTCTATAAGTATCTAGATTTTGTTCTTCTGTATCTAAAAAAGCCACCAATATTTGGTGGCTTTTTTATGTATCAATTTATTCATGTTTATTCCATAAAATACAAAGCTTTATCTAGTAGTTCGTTAATCGAAATTAGTGGTGTATGCAATGCAGATTTGATTTAACTCTGTTTCGCAATTCGGTTTCATTAACATCACGAATAGTAGGCTTGTAATCGATTAACGTTTGAATAATACAAAATATTTTAGTGCATTATGAAATTGTATGGAAGTTTTACACAAATTGATTTCGGGATTCCATTAAGCATAGCAGGTGCTGAAATTTTTAATTTCTGTATTATTCGGATGACTTCTTTATCAAAAATGGCAAGGCCTCCTTTCTGGGCTTGGACCTTTGTGATATTTCCTTGCTCATCGATACTAAAAAACAGCAAACATTTGCCAGAAAGGCCTTCATTTAAAGCTTTTGTAGGATATATAATTTCACTGATAAAAAAATCAAAAAGGTCTTTTTGTCCCGTAGCAATTTTGGGAGCAATGTAATTGATACTAGTATGATCAGTGAATAATTCAGTGCTGTTTATACCGATCAAAGTATCGATGCAGCCTGCCTCAGTATACTCG
>JAIXWS010000036.1 GCA_027491165.1 Sphingobacteriales bacterium
CGTAAATGATAGGCAATAACTGCACGCAACTTGGTATAGGTGATTTCGGCCGGTAAATTTTCTTTGAGGATAGTGCCACTTAAACCATCCAATTCTTTTATTTTTTTCAACACCAAAGAGAGTTCAGACGGACTAACAAATTCGGTCACCTCTAATTCCCCACTAGCTACAAAAGAAGTGAGATGCCCTTCGATAGTGCTGACGGCCATACTGCGGGCTGTGGCTATTTCTTCAATCGTTTTACCAGATTTGTACATATCGAAAGTGGTAATTTTACTCACACCCACTTCCTTTTTAGCACTCAAGATCTGTTCTTCTTCTTTAGTTTGCGCAGCCGCAAATTGTTTCTTATCCGCCGCAATCATATCCAGCAAAGAGGCAACATCCGTGCCAAGATTAAGCCCCTTGGCTAGTTTACTGGCTTGGTCGATTTGCATCTTTTTCCTTTGCAAAAGCAAGAGGATATACCGCAATTGTGCGATGTACTTTTTGGTCTTTTGTTTGATCTTAAACTCCTCGACATGAGCCTTAAGCACTCGTTCCAACTCTTCTAATTCCGCAGCAAAATACTGTGCCGCAGCAACAGTTCGTTCTTGCAAATGACCATAATCAGGGCGCGTGCCCGAACTAAAAATAAACTGTAAATGCTGATTAAACTTGGTGGCCACCAGCTGCAATTCGTTGGCTTTGTCGCTCCATTTGAGTGCGCATATAACTGCATCTGCTTTATCAGGAATGGCCGACTTTGCAAAGCCCAAGTAATTTTCTTTGTAGGATTCACAAAGCTTTTCGAGATCGAAACTTTCTAACAACTTCTTCGCAGCAAAGAGCTTTTGTAATTCTTGTAATTCGGATTCCAAATTTTGCTGGGTATCCATCTGTTCGGTATAACCAAGTACCCGTTCGTCTGTCATGACCTGCGAAGGATTGATGCGTGTATGTAGTACTAATCCATTAAGCGAGGTCAAGCGGCTAAGCGCCACATAGACTTGCCCTGGAGCAAATGAGGCCCCTGCATCAACAATTGCTTTTTCAAAGGTAAGCCCTTGGCTTTTGTGAATAGTAATGGCCCAAGCTAATCGAATGGGATATTGTGTAAAGGAACCTAATTCTTCTTCATCTACCTCGTCATTTTCTTGGTTGTATTTGTAGTTGATGTTGCGCCAAGTTTCCTTCTCTAATTCCATCTCACTTTGGTCGTCTAGCATCACAAAAACTTTGCCCAATTCGATACGCGAAACCTTTACAATTTTGCCATTATAATATCGTCGATTTTCACCCTTGTCATTCTTGACAAACATGACTTGTGCACCTTCCTTAAGCGGCATCATTTTTTCTACTGGCGATATTCTATCCCCAAAATCACCTTTTACAACAGCATCAAAATAATGTACTTTACTGGGCAGTTTTTCAAGCTCCGTTTTGTTGACAACATCCGCCTTAGCGTTATGCGAAGTGAGCAATACATAACCCTCCGCTACATCGGGAGCAAATGCAGGATTATAGCGCCTTTCCAATACTTTCATGTCTTCGGCATCAGCTATATTATTCCGAATGCTGTTGAGCACAGAGATAAACTCTATGTCTTGTTGACGGTAGATTTTCTTGAGTTCGATATTGACAATTTTTGACTCTTGCAATACCATTGCATCAAAGAAAAAGGGGCTTCGATAATAGGGTGCCATCAATTGCCATTCTTCTCTATTGACGACAGGCGGCAATTGAAATAAATCGCCGATAAACAAAACTTGCACACCGCCAAATGCCTGCTCGTACTTCATACGGATATGGCGCAACACAGTATCAATAGCATCCAGCATATCGCAACGCAACATGGATACTTCGTCAATAATCAGGAGCTCCAACTCTTGAATCAATTGACGCTTATTATGATTCAAACGCAGGCCCTTGAGTAAGCTGTGCCTGTTGTTGATTTCCATATTGCCCGCACCCCATTCTGTTTTGTGATCGGCAATAAAAGTGCCAAAGGGCAATTGAAAAAAAGAGTGCATCGTTACCCCTCCAGCGTTAATGGCCGCTACTCCTGTAGGGGCCACTACAGCCATTTTTTTGGGGCAATGCTCGCGTATATATCGCAGAAAGGTTGTCTTACCAGTACCCGCTTTACCTGTCAGAAAAATAGGCTTGTCGGTTTGACAAACATATTGCACCGCGAGGTCAAAATCGGGATTCGTGGTTTCGATAACAGACATGGCTGCAAGGTAAGAATTTGAGCGCTAATGTTTGGGCAATTCTGTTGTGATCCTTTGGGGGTATTCTTTAGCGCTGAAGCAGAGATAAAGCCTAGGGCAATTTTATTGCTCCAGGGTTTAATCCGACTGCAATCTGTCACAAAAACAACTAGACTTCGTGGTTGTTTATTTTCGACAAGGGCATATTGACTGTAAAGGTGCTGCCTTTGCCCAAAACGCTTTCTAATTTGATGTATCCATCTTGAGCCTCCACCATCGTTTTTACATAGCTTAATCCGAGCCCAAAGCCCTTTACATTATGCAAATTGCCCGTGTGGGCTCGATAAAATTTTTCAAAAACGCGACTTGCTGTCTCGCGGTTCATGCCGATACCATTGTCTTTGATTTTGATAGCGAGCATTCCATTGTTGACCATAGTGGTAATATGGATAATGGGTGCGTCTTTCGAATATTTAATGGCGTTGTCTAAAAGATTAAAAACGATATTGGAAAAGTGCATTTCATCTACATCAATCATCGATTTTTCGGCTATTAAATTGAGGTGCAGCTCACCCAATTTCTCTTGTATTTGTAAGGAGAGATTTTTCGCCACTTTGTCAATTGCAGCATGCGCATCAAGGGATTGAATATTGAGGTTGAGATCTTCTTGCTTTTCCAATTTAGCCGCTTGCAGTATGGTTTCAACCTGCTTGTGCATTCTCTTGTTTTCCTCTTTGATCATACCACTGTAATACCGAATCTTATCGGTATCGTGTATCACTTTCTCATTATTGAGCGCATCCACAGCCAAAGAAATGGTCGCCAAGGGCGTCTTTAACTCGTGGGTCATGTTGTTGATAAAATCAGACTTGATTTCAGAAATATTTTTTTGACGCAGCATTGTTCGAATGGTTAATGCAAAAGCCGAGATGATAATAATGGTAAACAATATCGAGGCAATAATCATGGAGGCCATTTGGCGCATGATGTAGTTTTTCGGTTCTTTTACATAAAGGAAAAAGGTTTCGGGCTGCGCACTTGCTGCTGGGGTAAGCCTGATGTTAATACTCTCAGCAAACATAGATCCAGTGAAACCCTGGCTGGCACTAATGGGATTATTGAAAATATTGGTGATACAAAATTCGAACGGTTGTTTGATCCCTTGATTTTTCATGGCTTGCACGATAATCATATTCATCTCTTCGGCCGGAATGGTTTGCGCTGTGAACTTTGTAAAAATGATGGACTCTTTAATTTCATCGTCCAACTGGGCAGGATTAAAGCCCTCGGCATTGATAAAAGAGTTGTGCGCTATTTGGCGAACGTCGTCTAGTGTTTTATCCAATTGATTGAGGTACTCTTCTTGTTTTACATACAGGGCATTTTTAATCCAAGACATTTGGATGTACAAAATACCCAGCACGGAAAAGGTGATGAGAAAAATGATGAGCGGATATACCTTTTTCATAGACATAGAACGAAGATAAGTTTTA
>JAIXWS010000043.1 GCA_027491165.1 Sphingobacteriales bacterium
AAAAAAATTCATTCACCCTATGGAGCAGACAGCTTCTTCTACAGACATCCGCGAACTTAACGAACGCATCCATCAGGCTAGTGCTTTTATAGACTTGCTGATGATGGAACTCAACAAATCGGTAGTCGGTCAAAAACATATGGTTGAACGCCTATTAGTGGGCATGCTGGCCAACGGCCACGTATTGCTAGAAGGTGTACCGGGCTTGGCCAAAACCCTTGCTATCAAATCTTTGGCAACGGCCATCAATGGTAATTTTGCCCGTATCCAATTTACCCCGGATTTATTGCCAGCCGATATTTTAGGTACCATGGTATACAATCCGCAGAACCACGAATTTGTAGTGCGTAAAGGACCCATCTTCGCTAATTTTATCTTGGCCGATGAGATTAACCGGGCTCCGGCAAAAGTCCAAAGTGCTTTGTTAGAGGCTATGCAGGAGCGACAAGTTACTATCAGCAACGAAACATATCCGCTTACAGAGCCTTTCTTGGTGTTGGCAACACAAAACCCTATTGAGCAAGAAGGGACTTACGAATTGCCCGAAGCACAGGTAGATCGTTTTATGTTGAAGGTGGTGATTACTTATCCTAAAAAAGAGGAAGAGCGTATGGTGATCCGTCAAAACCTCAACCCAAATGGCAATATCAAAATCAATCCAGTTGTACAACCCGAGGATATTCTTAAAGCGCGCAAATTGGTGCGTGAGGTGTATATGGACGAGAAAATTGAACAATACATTCTAGATATAGTATTCGCTACCCGTTTCCCCGACGAGTACAAGCTCAACAAATTAAAACCGCTCATCAGTTACGGAGCATCACCGCGTGCGAGCATCAGCTTGGCTTTGGCTGCAAAGGCCTATGCCTTTATTAAGCGCCGTGGTTATGTGATTCCTGAAGATGTGCGTGCGATTTGCCACGACGTATTGCGCCATCGTATTGGGCTTACTTATGAGGCCGAAGCAGAAAACATCAGCAGTGAAAATATCATCAACGACATTTTGAATGCGGTAGAAGTGCCCTAGGCAGCCGTTTCTGTATAATACTAAGGTGTAACTAGTATTCATCGTTTTCTTCAGAAACAATGATGCTTGTTACACCTTTCCAATTTTAAGTAGCTTATTCGTTTCTTAAACGAACAAGGGTTTGTTATTCATAACGCCTTCAATTTTTTCAATTACTTCAGGAGTAAGTAAGGGCAAAACCTCTAAAGCTTTCAAGTTTTCGAGTAATTGCGCTTCTTTAGTGGCGCCCAAAATAGCAGTAGTCACATTGGGGTTGTGAATGCACCAAGCAATAGAAAGTGTTGCCGTGGTGGTGCCTAATTCATTGGCTATAAGGGTTAGTTGTTTTACTTTTTCGAATCGGTCGTCGGCGAGGGTGCGGTCTTTGAGCCATTCAAAACCCTCCATGCCCAAGCGCGAACCTTGCGGAATACCCTCATTATATTTACCTGTCAGTAATCCTGAACAGAGGGGGCTCCAAATGGTAGTTCCCAATCCTATATTTTTGAAAACGGTCGTGTAATCACGCTCCATTTTGTCTCGCTCAAAAAGGTTGTATTGGGGCTGCTCCATTGCGGGTCCGATTAGGCGCAAATCTTTGGCTACCATATGGGCTTCTACTATTTCGGCAGCGGTCCATTCGCTCGTACCCCAATATAAAATTTTACCTTGTTGGATTAAATGGTTCATCGTCCACACCACTTCTTCAATGGGAGTTGTGCGATCTGGCCTGTGGCAAAAGAAGAGGTCGAGGTAGTCCATTTGCAGGCGTACAAGTGCTTCGTTACAGGCCTCTATTAGATGCTTGCGGCTAAGGCCTGTTTGGTTAGGTTTGTTTTCTTTTCCGCGGCTACCAAAAAAAGCTTTACTAGAGACGGTGTAGGAACTGCGTTCCCAGTTTTTTTGTTTCAAAATACGCCCCATCATTTTTTCACTTTCCCCCAAAGAGTACACTTCGGCATTGTCAAAAAAATTGATGCTATTTTCGTAGGCAAGACTCATCAATCTGTCGGCGGTTTTGTCTTCTATTTGCTTAGCAAAAGTCACCCAAGAGCCATAAGAAAGCACACTGAGCTCTAAGCCTGTTTTGCCCATTTTTCTGTATTCCATGTTCTGTTATTTAGTTTTTATAAATTATCGAATTGATACTGCAAGGTAAAACAAAGTAGGCCTTTGCTCGACCCCTTTTTTCTTTATTTAGAAATGTGCTTTGCTTATTGAAAAGGGGATAGGTTAAACAAGTTTATCAAACTTTAAGGAAAGTTCTATCTATTATTTTTATTAAATTTTGCCTTTCCTTCTAGGTTTAGTAATTTCGTGCGCACAAAAAGCTTTGTCTTTTTTCAGCATGTACAATAAAACAAGATTTTTTTACGATGATTGAAATTAAAGTGCCTACCGTAGGCGAGTCTATTAGTGAAGTAACTTTAGTGCAATGGCTCAAAGCCGATGGCGAATGGGTAGAGCGTGATGAATTGCTTTGCGAAATGGAATCCGAGAAAGCAACATTTGAGCTGAATGCGGAACAAGCAGGAGTTCTGCACATTGTTGCTCAGGCGGGTGATACCATAAACATTGGCGACTTAGCTTGTAAAATAGACGAAACGGCTGCAAGGCCAGAGGGTGCTGCCGCTCCGGTTGCAAAACCTGCGGAGGCCAAAGCTGCTGCAGCACCAAGTGCAGCACCAAAAGCTGAAGCCCTGCCAGCTGATGTGAAAGCAACTCCAGTAGCCCAAGCCATTATGGCCGATAAAAAGGTGAAACCTTCAGAGGTTTCAGGAACGGGTGTTTCTGGAAAAATTTTGAAAAATGATGTACTTGAGGCATTGAACAGCCCTGGCATAAAAGGAGGAGCAACTCAATTAAGCCGCACAGACCGACCCGAAAAAATGAGCAATTTGCGCAAAACAATTTCGCGTAGATTGGTAGAGGCTAAAAATTCTACGGCCATGCTTACTACTTTCAACGAAGTGGACATGACCAACATCATGCACATCAGGTCAAAATATAAAGATGGCTTTAAAGAAAGCTATGGTGTAAACTTAGGCTTTATGTCCTTCTTTACGAAAGCTTGTACCATTGCGCTTACCGAGTGGCCTGCAGTAAATGCTTATGTTGATGGCGATCAAATTATCTATCACGAGTACTGCGATATTTCTATTGCGGTTTCGGCTCCAAAAGGTTTGGTGGTGCCTGTTATTCGTAATGCCGAAAGCATGAGCATGGTGGAAATTGAACAAGCTGTTGTGTCTCTTGCCAAAAAAGCCCGTGACAATAAATTAAGCATGGAAGAAATGACGGGCGGTACCTTTACCATTACCAATGGTGGTGTATTTGGGTCTTTGATGTCTACGCCTATTATCAATATCCCTCAGGCCGCAATCTTGGGTATGCATAAAATTCAAGACCGTGCAATGGTTGTAAATGGTAAGATTGAAGTGCGACCAATGATGTATTTGGCTCTAAGTTATGACCACAGAATCATTGATGGTCGTGAGTCGGTTGGTTTCTTGGTGCGCGTAAAAGAACTTTTAGAGAATCCCGAATTAATGCTTTTGGGTAAAGACCCTGTGAAAGCATTATTAGGCATGTAATGAATTGGCTTTTGATTAAAAAAATGCCCAAGAGATTATTCTTGGGCATTTTTTATTGTTGTTTTGCTTTATGTTTTTGATGGGCTTCGTCTATAGAATGTGAGCCCATTGCGTTGTCTTCTTCGGCGGCTAGTTTAGAGAGGGTGATGTAAAATTTCTTGAGTTTATCTAATTCTTGCTCACTTAGGTCTTCAATGTCTACCAGTCTATTGCTCGCCGTTTTGCTAGAGGCGATAAGCTCGTTTAATTTTAATTGCATAGCCATAGTATCTTTATTTTGTGATTGTTGAATTACAAAAACCATCAAAAAAGTGATAATAGTAGTGCCGGTATTGATCACCAATTGCCATGTATCCGAAAATCCAAATACGGGCCCCAAGAATGCCCAAACTATAATTACTAAAAAGGCGGTCAGAAAAGCGAATGGCTTACCTGTGGCTTTGGTTACAACTTTTGAGCATTGTTCGAATTGTTGAATTAAAGTCAGTTTGTTTTTGATCATTGCTTCCATTTATTTGATGATACAAAGGAAAGGTAAGCAATTGTGTACAGACTAGTTACAGTCTGAAAGCGATTTAACTTGTTTGGGGATATAGTAATCAGTAAATTGTCTCTAGATCAATTGTTCATAAGTGCTCTAGTAATTATTTGCATTGCAAATTTTTCATGAAATTATTTTGAAAGCCTGCGCACGAATTAAAAGTACACTTTTCATAATTTCAACATTCTTTAATTAATTATTTCAAACAATGAAGCATAAATTCAGTCAATTATCGGATATCATTAGCCAGCGCCGCACCATAAAGCCACAACAAATGAATGGCAAGCCTATTGATGATGAAATAGTCCATCAATTGCTCCGCTTGGCTGACTGGGCGCCAACACATGGTCGTACTGAGCCTTGGCGTTTTTTTGTGTTTGCACAAGAAAAGGTCAAACAATTTTGTACAGATCATGCAGTCATGCATCGTGCGGCACATCCGGAAAAATCTAGCGATGATGTTTTTCAGAAGTTGAGCAACATGGGTGACAATGCCTCTCATATCATTTTGGTGGCGATGCGGCGCGGGCATTTGCCAAAAATTCCTGTTATTGAAGAAATTGCCGCCACTGCAGCTGCTATTCAAAATATTTTATTAGGCGCCCAAAGCCTTGGTATTGCTGCTTATTGGGGAACCGGTGGCAGTGTGTTGCATCATGAAATGAAGGATTATCTGCAACTCGGCGAACAAGATCATGTTCTCGGTACATTGTATCTTGGTTATGCAGATATCCCTGCTAAAGAAGGTCTACGCAATATTCCAATGAGTGAGAAGGTGAAATGGATGTAGGTTTCAAATTTTCTAAAGGCCTTAATGTCCCCATCACAATTCATGGCAAAATTGCATCGATGAATACTATATCAATCGGGCAAACCTTTTTCTCGTAGTGCATAAATAGGCACTACAGATCCCACTGTGTTGGGCATGTACCATGCAAAAACCTAACCCTATGATTGGCGTAAAAAAGGCTCCAAAATTATTTAGATAGTGATCTTAAAAAGCTGTTGGCACACTCAAGCTAACGGAATGTTTCATTATGGTAATGGCTAATAGTTTTGAGCTACTAAGCATTTAGCGAAGCCCATAGTGCGTCTTTCAATTCAATAATTCCTTTGCCACTGGCCGACGAGATAAAATAGTGTGGAATGCCTTCGGGTAGCGTTTTCGCTATTTCGCTTTGCAATTCATCATCGAGCATGTCGCTTTTCGAAATAGCAAGTATGATGGTTTTGTCGAGCAAGTCGGGGTTGAATTCCTGTAGCTCATTCAATAAAATATTGAATTGCTCCTGATGGTCTGGACAGTCTGCAGGAATCATAAAAAGCAATACAGAATTGCGTTCTATGTGTCGCAAAAAGCGATGCCCTAGGCCTTTGCCTTCTGCTGCTCCTTCGATAATTCCGGGCAAATCGGCCATGCAAAAAGACTTATCATCGCGATAAGGTACAATACCCAGTTGTGGCGTTAGGGTAGTAAATGCATAGTCTGCAATTTTCGGTTTAGCAGCGCTAATGGTAGACAGCAAAGTGCTTTTTCCGGCATTCGGAAAACCAACAAGACCAACGTCTGCCAGCACTTTTAGCTCTAAATATTTCCATCCCTCGATGCCGGGTTCACCTGGTTGTGCATAGTCGGGTGCTTGGTTGGTTGGGGTGGCAAAATTGGCATTACCTAATCCTCCGCGTCCACCTTTCAGCCAAACTATTTCTTGGCCATGTTCTAAAACCTCTGCTTCTATTTCGCCCGTTTCTTCGTCGTATGCAATTGTACCCAGTGGCACATCAATATAAATATCCTTGCCGTCGCTGCCCGTCATATTGCTTTTGCTGCCACGTTGGCCATCTTCTGCTAAAACATTTTTATGATAGCGTAGATGCAAAAGTGTCCATAATTGTGAATTCCCTCTGAGGATTACATGCGCCCCACGCCCTCCATCACCTCCATCTACCCCAGCTTGGGCATTGTATTTGGTACGCGCAAAATGCGAACAGCCCGCCCCGCCGTGGCCAGATTTACAATACACACGGATATAATCAACAAAGTTTGCTTTTTCCACTAATCGTTTTTATTCAGGTAAAATGATAGGATCGATTTCGGCAGTAAGTAGTGCAAAGATTTCTTCTACACTGCCTTCACCATTTATGCGTTTAACCTTATTGGCCTCTTCATAATAAGAAGCTACAACTTCGGTTTTGGCACGGTATTCTTCCACGCGCTTTTTTATTACCTCTTCTGTATCGTCAGCTCTACCTGATGTCAAGGCGCGATTCAAGATGCGTTTCGTCAATTCTACATCAGGTACCTCTAAGGCCAAAACCAAATTGATAGGCGCTTTTTTGGCGTCAAGTAATTGGTCAAGAGCAATGGCTTGTTGTTTGGTACGCGGGAAGCCATCAAAAATAAATCCTCTAACAGATGGGTTTTCATCAATTTTACTACTGATCATTCCAATGACCACCTCGTCAGGCACCAGAGCACCTTCATCCATTGATTTTTTTGCCTCTAATCCCAACGGTGTTTTACGGCTTACTTCGTCGCGGAGCAAATCGCCCGTAGAGATGTGTTGTAATTTGTACTTGCTCAAAAGATTGGCAGATTGTGTGCCTTTGCCACTGCCCGGAGGGCCAAAGAGAATAAGATTAAACATAAAATGCAGTGCGTGATATATCTGCAAAAATAAGCAACCCAAGCACAAATACTTGGGTTTTTTATTTTGAAATAGCCGTTTGGCTAAAGATTACTGTACAGTATGAATTGGTTGGGCCATATGGAGTTCATTCCAATGCGATAAGAAAAGCTTGTTTTTGTCTGCGATAGTCCTTTCTATTTTGTTGTTGAGGAAAACTGTTGTTGGGATTGCTCAAGCACTGCAGTAGGGCTTTTTGATGCCTTTTACTTCCGCTTTCGAATCTCAATTTACAAGTTCTTAAGAGGATAGTTTCTTCTTTTGAAAGAGTGAAAAGATTTTTTGTTCATCGAGTTCTTCAATCTGCCCTGAGTCCCATCCTTCGATATTGAAGGCTCCAATGCTATATCTTACTAGGCGCAAAGTTGGAAAGCCAACAGCAGCAGTCATCTTGCGCACCTGTCTGTTTTTGCCTTCACAAAGGGTAAGTGCCAGCCAGCTTGTGGGTGTGTTTTTGCGGAAGCGAATAGGAGGGTTTCTTTCGGGTAAATGGGGTTCTCCTTCTATAATTTTTGCTTTTGAAGGAAGTGTTTTATACAGTGTTCCATCTACATTTATTTCTACGCCTTGCTCAAGTTTTTGTCGAGCAATTTCATCTAAAAGGCCTTCGACTTGAACATAATAAGTTCGTTCATGTTTGTTTCGAGGTTCAAGCAGTTGTTGGGTCAATTTTTTGTCATTACTCAGAAGCAATAATCCTTCGCTGTCAAAATCTAATCTACCTACGGGATAAACGTCTTTTGGGATGTTTTTAAAAAAGTGTGCTAAAGTTTTTTTTTCGCCTTCGGCAGAAAACTGCGTAAGCACTTGATATGGTTTATAAAACAAAAAATAGCGCAGCATAAAAAACGATTTGTGCCTGAAATGCTTTGTGGACAATGGTTTCAGAGATAAAAAAAAGCCCGAAGAGCGTTGTGGACTTTCGGGCTTTTTATATAAGGATGGGTTAGTAAGTTCAATCCTTGCACAATATTAAAGATAATTATCGTTGAAAAAAATTATTAGTAAAGAAATTTTTGAGATGTTGAAAAAGTGTGAACAACTATCAGCGCTAGATTTTCTGTTGTGACCATGCAAAAGGTCTTTTAATTTATGTAAAAAAGGGTCGGTAAAAATTCACTTTTTTTGACCCTTTAGAAAAACAAAAAGTCTTAGCGTATTTCAGTATTCGAGTTCTTTTTTTCTCTTTCATTCGAATGCCCTATTGTTTTCTTTAAAGCAAAACTAGAAGAATAAATTTGGATGGCAACATAGTATCTTTTATGTTTGCATTCCTAAAATTATTCAAGGGGAATTAGCTCATTTGGTAGAGCGTCCCGAAAGCATTCGGGAAGGTGACACAAATGATTTGAAATAAATTGGGGAATTAGCTCATTTGGTAGAGCGCTTGCATGGCATGCAAGAGG
>JAIXWS010000015.1 GCA_027491165.1 Sphingobacteriales bacterium
ACTCTTTGCCAAAATCTGTAATGCAATATTCTTCTATTTCTTTGCCCGTTAAAAGAGTAGAATATATCAATTCTATAACTGATGAGACTAAAGGCAAAGCTTTTGGTATGGAATTTGCTTCAGGAACATCTTTTGTTGGAGCTCAAATTGACTATGCCAAAGATGTTAATGGTTTGCATTATTATTTCTCTATTGAAAACTACAGCGAGCCCAATACAGTAAACTTTGACTATACTTATAGAAATAGATCAAAAGTTACCAACACGGCAGAAGCAAACCAAACAACGGTTTCAGTAGGTGTTTTTAAAGAGAAAATATTTAGCCCTAAGTTTAAAATAAGAGGTTCAGGTGGGCTTAACTATTCGTCCACGCCCTTTACAACAGACATTACCATCCCATCAGACAGTTTATCTTTTACCACTGCTAGATCAATTGGTATGCGTTTTGGAGCTGCTGCAGATTACCGTATCTTTAAAGGAATATCAATCGTTGGAAGGGCCCATGCCAACATTAACATGTTGAATTTTGTTGCTCAAGATGGTATCTCTACAGCTAAGGTAGACAATATTAGTTTTGCTGAAAAGCGTTTGCTCAACATAAGCTTAGGCATCCGCTTTAATTTCTAAGCACATACAGTACCCTAACAATAAAAAAACCAATTTGACTTTCAAATTGGTTTTTTTACTTTGGTTAAAAATAGACGTTTCCTAAACTTTAGATCCTGGTCTCGACCAAAAAACAACTTTTTAAAAAGCAGGAATGCATCAACATAATTCTTCAGCACAAGAGCGCATTATAGGGCTAGATGCCATCCGGACGCTGGCCATTCTTGCAGTGGTGTTCTCCCACACATTCTATTTCTTAGGCCCAGCAACTAGTCCAACAGGAGCAGGACGTTTACTGGGCAGGCTCATTGATTGGATGCAACCATTAGGAGCACTGGGTGTAGAATTGTTTTTTGTGCTGAGCGGCTTCCTAATCGGAACTATGCTTATAAAAACCTATGTAACAAGCGACTTTTCTGCAAAAGAAGTCCGTCTATTCTTGCAAAGAAGATGGTTTAGAACCCTACCCTCTTATTGGCTGATCTTAACGATAAATATTGTTTTGTATCAAATTATGGGCTTCTCAAAAATAGAGCCTTCAAAAGCTTTATTCTACCCCTTTTTTCAAAATGTATGGCAGCCCCATCCACCCTATTTTTTTGGTGAAGTGTGGAGCTTATCGGTTGAAGAATGGTCTTATTTAATCCTACCCATATCCTTATGGGGCATAACAAAATTAGTAGCGCCCAAAAACAAAAAAGTCTTTCTTATCCAATTCTTAGTGCTATTTGCATTCACCTTTATCCTATTCAGAACCTTGAATGCCGCTCAACCTATTAACGGTGAAGATATTGATGCGGGGATTCGAAAGGTGGTACTCTTCAGGCTAGATGCTTTAGTCTATGGGATAATCATGGCTTATGTACATTTTTTCAAAAGGGATTGGCTACATCAGTTCCGACGCCCATTACTTGCCCTAAGCATAATTGGGACAGTTTTGCTGTATTACTGTCTGTATCCAAAAGGACTTGACCTAAACCACTGCAGCGACTATCCTAGAAAATTTTATGTAGATGCCTTTTTGTATTTATTATTACCGCTTAACTTTTCATTGCTTTTGCCTTTTGCCAACAGTGTTCGGAGCATACCGAACAAACTCTTGAGTGGACTCATTCGACACATCAGTAAAATTTCTTACTCTATGTACCTTATTCATTATTCGCTCTTGTTTATTCCCTTTTTCTCATTTATCACAATAGACAATCACTACCAAGTATGGGCACTATATATGCTATACTGGATTCTACTGATAGGCGCTTCTAGCCTACTATATCGATACTTTGAGTTGCCCATAATGAACTTAAGAGATAAGTTGAAATAAATATCCATAAACAGGGTAGATAAAAACGAGCAATAGGTATAAAATATACCACTCAAAATAGCGTTTACTTTTTACGAAAGCTATACACGTAACAATATTTATAGGTAAAACTATCGACCAAATGCAGCGATGCTTCCATTTGCTTGAGATGCCGATAGCGTGCATCAGGGTGACCACCTGTAAAGATAAAATACGCATTGGGACGCCTAATTTTTTTGCTCACTACAGCAAAATCATCTTGTACCCAATCAAATAAATAAGCATCATGAAGCGCTGCATACTTGTCTTTTTGCGGATGAATTTGGGTGTAATAAATATAGGTGTCGCGGCTGGCGCAATCAACATATAACTCAGCACCGCTTGCCTTTTGTTGCAATAAATAATCGAGACCCCGAGTAAGTTCTTGAAATTGATATTGTCGATAAAAAAGTGAGCCAAAATTGTGCAAACTAAGGATGAGTAAGGCCGCCATTGTAGACCCAATTGTCACTACCTTATTGCCTAATTGAATAAAATAATCTAGTCCAAATCCTGCCAAAATCATCATAAAAGGCAAAATGAAAATACATACCCGCTCGATAAGTGAGAACTGATGTAAGGCTGCTGCGAGGAGCGTCAAAGCAATAGGCCCAACTAATAATAGACATAAGCTCATCGACTTGCGCAGCAAGGAGAAAAATCCAACCAAAATTAAAATCGTGCCCAAATAAAAAGGCACCAAATAGTATCCAACTGAATTGTTGATCACTTCAACTAGACGCAGCCCATTATGCTGCCATTCTGCAGACGACTGGGGCAGCAAAAAAAGAAAATAATTTTGGTGATAATTTTGGAGATAATCTGAGTTTATTTGCTGCCGTAGAATGAACCAATAGTAGATAAAAAATTGGCTCAACCAAATAGTACCTATGAGCAATAGCGCAGGAATGTATGTCCACTTCTTATGAATCAGGCATTGGGCAAAATAGTACAAACCAACACTTGCTAATATAAATACCGAAGGTTGAGATGCCCAAATAGCGATACTTCCCACAAGTATCCATAGCGCAACAAAGCGAAGACGAGTAGTGCTCCATTGAGGAAGAACAAGGGCCATATATACCAATGAAATGGCGACAAAAGCATCTGGAATATATTGCTTTACCTCTGTTGCATATTTGACTACTATAGGTGCAAAACAAAACAAACCCAAAGGCAACAAACTACTGTACAATGGTAAAATTTTGAGCAACACTTTCCGATAAACGAACAAGGCACTGACCCCACAAAGAAGTGCCGTTAAGCGCATGGCTTGTTCGGAATAGCCCAAAAGCAAACTCCACAATTCTTCGATCCATAGAAAAAGAGGTGGTGCATATTGCTGGTAACTGAGCGGTTTTAATAAGCCCATAAAATCCCTTTCATAAATATTGCGCACAATATTGGCCTCATCAATGATGAGGTTTCTATTTTGAAAAAAGAGGATTAGGCGAAATGTTATACCGATAAGGATTAAGCCCCATCCAAATAAAGATAAGAGCTTGCGTTTCACGGTTGGATTTAAGTATTGATTCAAGCGCATTAAGTCAAGATAGCTTCAAAACTAATATTATTTCTACAAGCAATTACAGTATGTCACAGCTTGGTTTTTCTATCTGCCTTAAAAGAACGTATTTTGCACAAATTTTAATATTCAACAATAATGGCTTTACAAGTAGGTATCGTTGGTTTGCCCAACGTGGGAAAATCAACACTTTTCAATGCGGTGAGCAATAGTGCCAAAGCACAAGCATCTAATTATCGTTTCTGCACCATTGAGCCCAATGTTGGGCTAGTAGATGTGCCTGATGAAAGGCTCAAAATGCTGGAGGAATTGGTCCAACCACAGCGTGTAGTGCCTACTACTATTGAATTTGTGGATATTGCCGGATTGGTAAAAGGTGCCAGTAAAGGTGAGGGCTTAGGCAATAAGTTTTTGGCCAATATCCGCGAGGTAGATGCGATTGTGCATGTGATTCGATGTTTCGAAGATGAAAATATCTTACGCGAAGAAGGAGCCATTAACCCTGTAAGTGACAAAGAAATTATTGACACCGAACTGCAATTAAAAGACCTAGAGAGTGTAGAAAAGAAGATGCAGCGTATGGAAAAAATGGTGAAAGC
>JAIXWS010000046.1 GCA_027491165.1 Sphingobacteriales bacterium
CATAGCGAAGAAATCAAAAAAATGATTATTGAGAAAATGGGCCGTGGATTAACTGTATACAACGGCAAAAGAGGTTTTGGCAAAAAAGGAGTATCTACAGAAAGTGATATTATCTACACCGTAATCACGCGCTTAGAGTTGAATAAACTCAAAACAGAGATAGAACTAATAGACCATCATGCTTTTGTGGTGATGAGTAGTGTTAAAGAAACTCGAGGGGGAATGATTAAAAAGAGACCCTTACAACATTAAAAACAAAAATGGCTGCTTCCGATATAAAGCAGCCATTTTTAAAATGTAATTTTTGGACTATTAAGCAATGGTAATGCTGTTGTCTAAATAAACATCTTGGATGGTATTCAACAATTCAACTCCCACTTTCATATCTTTTTGGAATGCCTTACGACCGCTAATCAATCCCATACCACCAGCACGTTTGTTTACTACAGCTGTCATTACTGCTTCTGCAAGGTCAGTTGCACCTTTTGATTCACCACCTGAGTTAATCAAACCAACACGACCCATATAGCAATTGGCTACTTGATAACGAGTCAAATCAATTGGGTGATCTGTAGTCAATTTTGTATAAACGTCTTTATGTGTTTTACCTACATTAATCGCATTGTAACCGCCGTTGTTGGTAGGTAATTTTTGTTTGATAATATCTGCTTGAATCGTTACGCCCAAATGATTGGCCTGAGCAGTAAGGTCGGCAGCAGCATGGTAATCAACACCATCTTTTTTGAAATCATTGCTGCGCAAATAACACCACAATACAGTTGCCATACCCAATTCGTGGGCATATTCAAACGCTTTGGCTACTTCTACAATTTGACGATTGCTTTCTGGTGAGCCAAAATAGATGGTTGCTCCAATAGCTGTTGCACCCATATTCCAAGCATCTTTGATTTGACCAAACATAATTTGATCATAAGCATTGGGGTATGAAATGAATTCGTTGTGGTTTACTTTAACGATAAAAGGAATTTTGTGTGCGTATTTGCGAGCCACATTACCCAATACACCGAAAGTAGAGCAAACAGCGTTACAACCACCTTCCATTGCCAATTTCACGATGTTCTCAGGGTCAAAATAAATTGGATTTGGCGCAAAAGATGCACCAGCACTGTGTTCAATACCTTGGTCTACTGGTAAAATAGAAACATAACCTGTACCAGCCAAACGGCCATGATTGTTTAACGCTTCAATGCTACGTAGTGTTTGGATATTACGATTAGAGTGCATCCACACATCATCTGTAAAGGTAGATGAAGGTAGGTGCAACATTGATTTATCAATTGTTGTACACTGATGATCTAAATAAAATCCGGCCTGATCGCCTAATAATTCTTGAATTTTTTGTGATGCCATAGTTTTTATTGTATGTTATTTCCTGAATAATTGTGCAAAAGTAATTGAATTCGACAATTTGACAATTAGTTAATTTGATTGTCTAGAATGGGTTGATTACTAAATCTGAGCTGTTGGTTTTATCGACTGTAATTAGGTGCTTCCTTTGTAATCACTACATTATGAGGATGACTTTCGGCCATAGATGCCGAAGTAATGCGCACAAATTGTGAAATTTCTTGCAAGGTTTTGATGTCTTTTGCCCCACAATAGCCCATTCCTGCGCGCAATCCACCAACAAATTGCTGCATCACCTCGCTCAAATTACCTTTGTACGGTACTCTTCCCACAATACCTTCTGGAACTAATTTTTTAATGTCCGCTTCTACATCTTGGAAATAACGGTCGCTGGAACCTTCTTTCATCGCCTCTACCGAACCCATTCCGCGGTAGGATTTGAATTTACGACCTTCATAAATAATGGTTTCGCCAGGACTTTCCTCTGTTCCGGCGAAAATAGATCCTGCCATTACACAGTTGGCTCCGGCAGCAATGGCTTTTACCATATCACCGGTATACCGAATACCGCCATCAGCGATAACGGGAATGCCCGACTTTTTCAAAGCATTTGAAGCTTCAATAATCGCGGTCAATTGAGGTGCACCAGCTCCCGTTACAATTCGAGTGGTACATATAGAGCCCGGACCAACGCCAACTTTAACGGCATCGGCACCTGCAGCAGCAAGGGCTTTTGCTCCTTCCGCTGTAGCCACATTACCGGCAATAACATTCAATCCTTTAAAAGTTTTCTTGACCAATTTCACCATGTCCAACACGCCTTTGGAATGTCCGTGGGCAGAATCAAGTGTGATGACATCTACTCCAGCTGTTACCAATGCCGAAATTCTATCTAATGAATCGGCAGTAATGCCTACAGCGGCACCTACCAAAAGGCGGCCCATATTGTCTTTGCAAGAATTGGGGTGACTTTTCAAATTAATGATATCACGGAAGGTGATTAATCCAATCAATTTGCCCGCTTTATCAACAATGGGTAATTTTTCAATCTTATATTGTTCTAAAATCTTTTCAGCTTTAGCCATATTGGTGCCCACAGATGCGGTGACCATGCGGTCTGAAGTCATAATCTCACTCACCTTTTTCTTTGTGTTTTTTTCAAAACGCAAATCGCGATTGGTGACAATACCCACTAATTTTTTGGATTTGTCGATGATAGGGATACCACCGATTTTATTTTCCTTCATCAAGCGAAGGGCATCGCCAACTGTGGCTTCTGGACTAAGGGTAATGGGGTCGGTAATCAAACCAGATTCTGAGCGTTTTACTTTGCGCACCTGTTCGGCTTGCTTTTCGATGCTCATGTTTTTGTGCAGAATACCAATACCACCCTCACGGGCAAGTGCCATAGCAAGGCCATATTCGGTAACAGTATCCATTGCCGCCGACACCATAGGTAGGTGCAGGCTAATGTCTTTGGTAAGTTGGGTGTTGATATTTACTTCGCGTGGAAGTACTTCGGAATAAGCCGGCATAAGAAGTACATCATCAAATGTGAGGCCTTCGCCGTAGAACTTAGATTTTGCAGCCATTTGCAAAAGTAAGCAAGCCG
>JAIXWS010000048.1 GCA_027491165.1 Sphingobacteriales bacterium
AATCTTTTCTTTGTATTGAAAATGCCAATTCCATGGCTCATAGACTCATCTTTTAAATGGCTAAAATCCTCATTGAAAACCCTTAAAAATAATTGCTCTTTTTGATTAGATAGTTCTATTAAAATGGTACTACCTCCTTGGGGTGAAACACCATATTTAAAAGCATTTTCTACAAAAGGAATTAATAACAGAGAGGCGATTTGATAATCTTGTGCATTCTGAACCTCATTCACAAATTGAATATTGATTGTGTGCTCAAAACGAATTTTTTGCAGATAGATGTAGTTTTCAAGATGCTGAATAGAGGTATTTAAATACTCCTTGTTATTGTTGACAGCATTGAGCACATAGCGCATAATTTCTGACATTTTCACTAAAGACTCTCCAGCTTTTTGGGGATCAAACTGCAACTGGGCATATATAGTGTTGAGAGAATTAAATAAGAAATGTGGATTGATTTGGGCTTTTAAAAACCTTAATTCCGCATCACTTATTTCATGCTCGATATCCCTTCTTTTATGCTCCATCCAGCTCATCGTAGAGTAAATAAAAGAAAAAGCAAACAAAAAGACGACATGCCTTATTTGATTCAACTCGTGAATAAAAATATTATCCGCTAAGCTAAAATATTGAACCAAAACCAGATTAGATAAGATAAAAACGGGTGTCACAGCCAAAAACAAAAACATCAGAAACACCAATAAAAAATACTGAACTTTATAAGGCTTGTAGAAAAACTTGGGCACCAAGTAAAAGTAATTGATGTAGGCAAAGCCCAGGCAAAATAAATGGAGTAAAAAATCTACCGGCAGATAAGGATTGCTCCAGAGTAAAATCTTGCTGGCATCGGCACTCGGAGCATCTACAATGGGCAATAAGATCATGATAGAAACTACCAAAATGTGTAGGGCTATTCTTGTCTTTTTTCGATGTGGCATATGAAAATTTTATGTTGAAAAAAGTCTATTTAAAACGTACATCCGCAGAATAAGGATCAACACTACACTCGAAACGCTTGTTGGTAAAGGGTTGCAATGTATGGATATCATAGACAGCATAAAAGCCATTGCGCCCCCCACATTCTGATGTATGGTGTGGAGCCGGTCCGCTAGTAGCAATGTTTCTACTAGCAATAAATAATCTTCCACTTTTATCATCAACCGCTATACCATGTATCTGATAAAATGGTCCAGGAATACGCTTTACGAGCTCTAGTGTGTTATAATTGAGCACATAAATAGCTCCCTTGAAATTGGGAAATTCAAGCGTTTGTTCTTCTTCGCAACTCACAAACAAATAAGGCAGAACATGGCTCATAGCAAACTCTTGAGGCTTTGTTCCAAGGGGTATTACTTTAAGCAATGTATGGGTCTGTGCATCCATCACCCGCACTTCATTAGAAGCTTCACAGGTCAAGAAATATTTGCTTCTATCGGGTGACATGATTATTTCATGCGGGTCGATCGTTTGGTTTTTAAAATTGGGTTCTTCCCCGTCAATACTGAACAATCGTACATTACCCTTTTTGGTGAGTCGATAAACTGTATTCCCTCTCTGAGAACTGATTAAAAAAGTATCGAAAGCTGCATTGCTCGCAATGCCATGAGGATTGACAAAATCTTCATAAGTGGCTGTAATGCTCATCGTCTCGAGATTCAACAACTTAACCTTGGCATTAAATGGACTATAGTCGGTAACCAATGCACTTTTCCCATCATCAGAAATATGCAACAAATTCCAAGAACCATTTCCCAAAAATAAATCACCAACAACTGCATCGCTACTGGCATCAATTTTTTGAAGGTATTTACCATTCGTAAATACCACATAACAATAACGCCCATCGGGGCTAAAACGCAAAGCATGTGCTACTTCTATGCCCGGCTCTTTGCCAATTTTGATATAGCGCATGATCAAGTTTGTTTGCGCATCAATAACCGCAATAAGATCGCATCCTTGTTGGGAAATATAAATTTTCTGGCGATTTTCTGGATTAGTGGCAAATGGAATATTGCCCACTTTATCGGGTGCACCCGCATCAATCCAATTTTTTATGGTGGCATATTCGGCCGCCGATAATGCAGTGCCATTAATGGGCATTTGCGGCAGCAAAACAGGACCTAAATCGGGGTTATTGTTGATGAAATAAGTGAGCGAACTATTAGCCGAATTATAGGGTATGACAACCGAACCCGTGCCACTACCCTGCCATAAATGCTCCCATTTATCGAGTCGTAAATTAGCTGCATTTTGAAAACTTTTTTCGTTATGACAACCGGCGGTGGCGCATTTATTGTCTATAATTATGCGCACATCGTCGGGGTATTGCCCCGCATAATTAGTAGGGGGATTGGTACAGCTTGCCCATAAAACAACAAAAGAAAAAAGTTGACATATCGTTTTCATAATGCAGGTTAAAGTTATGAAATTTTGTTTCTGAAATGCAGCAGAGAAGGAATACGCCCTTGGTATTAACCCAATTCCTTCATCCGTAAATGATAGGCAATAACTGCACGCAACTTGGTATAGGTGATTTCGGCCGGTAAATTTTCTTTGAGGATAGTGCCACTTAAACCATCCAATTCTTTTATTTTTTTCAACACCAAAGA
>JAIXWS010000106.1 GCA_027491165.1 Sphingobacteriales bacterium
AGAGTTTGCCAACAACAAAATCGAGTCAATCAATACTTACCCCAATCCTGCAACAACGCAATTGTCTTTCGAGTATAACTTTACAACAAATGAACATGCTACTGCAACAATTTTGGATTTAATGGGTCGTACTGTTTTTGTAAAAGAATATGACAACAATACCGGCAATCAAAAATTTGATCTAGACATTAACGCCTTAAGCAATGGCGCTTATATCCTACAATTTATGGTGGGCGACAAAACCATGATGAATAAGTTCACTGTTCAGAAATAAAAGCCTGTCCCTTCTTTTTTAAGCGCCGCTTCAATTATTTGAAGCGGCGCTTTTGTGTGGAGGGGCCTAGCGAAAATATTTGTCTCTTTACTTGCCCGAGGCCTTACCTTTGCACTCCTTTATTATTTTTCAATTTTCTGTTACTGCTATGTACGTAGAACAATTTTATACCAAATGCCTTAGCGAGGCCGCTTACTTTATCTGTGATGCTCAGGAGGCCGCAATTATAGACCCGCTGCGCGATGTGGATGTGTATATCCAAATGGCAAAAGAAAAGAATGTACAGATTAAATATGTTTTTGAAACCCATTTTCATGCCGACTTTGTCAGTGGGCATTTGGAATTAGCCAAACGTACGGGCGCTACTATTGTTTACGGCCCCAATACCGAAGCAGCATTCCCGTTTCATAAAGCTGCCGATGGCGAGACCTTTAACATTGGTGCTATCCAATTAAAAGCCCTCCATACACCAGGGCATACCTTAGAGAGTACTTGTTACCTGCTCAGCAACGAACAAAAAGAGCCTTATTGCATCTTCACTGGCGACACCCTTTTTGTTGGCGATGTTGGCCGACCAGATTTGTTCAGTGGCGATTTGAGCAAAGAAGAGCTGGCCGCCATGATGTACCATTCGCTCCAAACAAAAATTAAACCATTAGAGGATCACATTATTGTATATCCGGCTCACGGACCAGGTTCTTCTTGTGGTAAAAATTTGGGACCTGATACCTTCAGTACAATTGGCCAACAAAAACAGAGCAATTATGCACTGCAAGCAATGGACGAAGAAACTTTTGTTGCAACGGTAACAAGTGGCCTTAGCGAAGCTCCTGCCTACTTTCCTATCAATGCCCGCATAAATCAAAAGGGTTATGCATTATTGGATAATGTAAAAACAAAAGGACTTCAAGGCCTTTCTGTTATTGAATTCAAAGAAAAGGTGGCTCAAGGCGCATTGATAGTAGACACTCGACAGGCTACGACATTTACCGAATCCTTTATTCCCGAATCAATTAGCATTGGATTAGATGGGCGCTTTGCAGAGTGGGCAGGAATCCTTCTGCCTTTTGGACAATCAATTGTACTAGTAAGTGAGGTCGGCAAAGAAGAAGAAAGCATTATACGATTAGCCAGAATTGGTATAGATACAGTAGAAGGTTTTTTAGAAGGGGGAATAGACAAATGGAAAAAGGCAGGGGAGCCATTAGACCTTATAATAGATATAGAAGTCGATGAACTCGCCATGGATTTGCCCCATGACCCTAGACTAGAGATAATCGATGTACGAAAAGAAACCGAATTTTCTGAAGGGCATGTGAAAGGAGCGATCAACATGCCATTGAGTTCTTTTGCCGATATTTTAAATCTAGCATCAGTAGATCATGAAAAAAACCTATATGTACATTGTGCGGGTGGCTACCGATCAGTAATTGCTGCATCCTTATTAAAACGACAAGGATTTCATAATCTACGGAATGTATTAGGTGGTTTTGCCTTGATTAAAGACAATAGTAAGCTGCCAATCATTACTCAAAACTCCATAAATTTATAAAATATCACTGAATATACATATAATATTTTCTTTCTTTTTGAGCACCAGAAAAACCGAAACAATTAATAAACAATAAATTATACCTGACAAAAAAATAAAATCAAAAAAATTCACTTTTTTAACTATTAAGTAACTTTTATTTTTACAATATGAATGATTTATTTTAGTTAATAACCTAAATTTGCATAAGTTTTAATAATAAGATAATCATTTACGACTAAAAATTTTTCAATAACAAACCAAACAATTTTTAAAAACAAAATAAAATAGATGGAAACATTAATGACATCGAATACATTGGTTATTCGTAAAGATGAAAGTTCTGCAGACCAAATCAGATTGGATTATGTGGCCGTAAAAAGTGCAGCAATGACATTAAGAGCAATTAATCACAAATTGCGCCAACAAATTATCCGTTTGTTAAATGAGCACCAGACGATGAAAGTAACCGAAATTTATGTAAAGCTTCGTTTAGAACAATCGGTTGCTTCACAGCATTTAGCGATCCTTCGTCGTGCAAATATTGTGAACACAATCCGTGATGGTAAATTTATTCACTACTCTTTAAATCCAGAAAAAATTGCTTCTGTGGCAAAATTTGTTGGTGATATGGTAGGGGCACAAAAAGAAATGCCTACTAGCTAATTCTTATCAATTACAAAAAAGCAGAGTCAAAAAATTGACTCTGCTTTTTTTATGCCTAAAACAAAAGAAAAAGGGCAAGAAATAAATTTCTTGCCCTTTTCTTTTCAAAAATATTGATTAGTGCGACTCTTCGCCTGGTTTTAAAGGAGTCGTTTGCGGAACAAAGTCGTTTCCATTTCCGTCATCCTTATAATCATAAGCCCAGCGATACACTTCTGGAATATCACCTTCCCAGTTACCATGTCCAGGATTAATTGGTGTCGTCCATTCTAATGTAGTAGAACCCCAAGGGTTTTGTGTAGTCATTTTGCGACCTTTCCAAATGCTTGCGAAGAAGTTATACACAAACAATAGCTGAGCGAAGAAAACAATAATCACCACAATACTAATAAATGCATTTAAAGAACCATAGTTTTTGAAGGATTCCCAGGCGCTAAAATCATAATAACGACGAGGCATACCTGCAATACCTTCATAATGCATTGGCCAGAAAATAAGATATGCTCCAATAAACGTTGCAAAGAAATGAATATAGGCCAATGGCTTATTCATAAAACGTCCAAACATTTTAGGATACCAATGATAAATACCGGCAAACATGCCAAAGAATGCGGATACACCCATTACAATATGGAAATGCGCCACAACGAAATAAGTATCATGTAGGTGAATATCTAAAGCCGAATTACCCAAGAAAATACCCGTTAAACCACCAGAGATAAACAGGGATACAAAACCTAAGGCAAACATCATGGCCGGCGTAAAACGAAGATTTCCTTTCCAAATCGTTGTTAACCAGTTAAATACTTTTACCGCCGAAGGTACTGCAATCAATAAGGTTAATAACACGAATATAGAACCTAGGAAGGGGCTCATACCCGTTACGAACATATGATGCGCCCATACCAAGAAGGCTAACACAGTAATTCCCACTAAAGAAATAATCATCGCGAAATAACCAAAAATCGGCTTGCGACTATTCGTAGACAAAATCTCCGAAGCCATACCCATACCTGGTAGCATAATGATATACACCTCAGGGTGACCCAAGAACCAGAATAAGTGTTGGTACAAAATAGCAGAACCACCAACATTTGGCAAAGCTTTACCACCAATAAATATTTCTGACAAATAAAACGAAGTGCCAAAACTGCGGTCAAAAATCAACAATACAAATCCCGAAAACAAAACAGGGAAAGAAAGGATACCCAATACAGCAGTAAAAAACAATGCCCAAATTGTTAGTGGCATACGCGTCATGGTCATACCTTTTGTACGCATATTCAATATCGTCGATACATAATTCAGACCACCCAACAAAGAAGAAACCACAAATAAGGACATACTAATGAGCCACAAATCCATACCCAGACCAGAACCCAAAGATGCTTCTTTAAGTGCACTGAGTGGAGGATAGGTTGTCCATCCACCCGAGGCAGGGCCCGTTTGGATAAACAGAGATATAAACATGATTACACCGGCAACAAAGAAAAACCAATAAGAAAGCATGTTCATGAACGGCGATGCCATATCACGTGCACCAATTTGAAGTGGTATAAGTAGGTTGGCAAATGTACCAGAAAGACCTGCTGTCAAAACGAAGAACACAAGGATAGTACCATGCATTGTTACCAAGGCATAATAAAATTCAGGGTCAAGTTTGCCGCCTTTAGCCCATTCACCCAAGAATTTTTCCATTATCGGAAAGCTCTTGTCGGGGAAGCCCAATTGAAGACGGAAGAAAACAGACATTAATGCGCCAATTATAGCCCAAATAATACCGGTTATCAAAAATTGTTTCGCGATCATCTTGTGATCTTGACTGAAAACATATTTGGTAAAGAAATGTTGTTCATGATGCTCATGCCCATGATGGTCATCATGTGCGTGAGTGTCGTGTGCTCCGTGTAAAATTGCTTCGTTGCTCATTGTTTTAATGCTTATTTTTCAAGTGCATCCTAGCGAAAGAATACAAAAATTTTAAAAAAATACTGTTTATTTAGCGGCTACTGCTGCCGAATCTACTGCTGGTTTAGTGCTGTCTACTGCTGGAGCAGCTGCTGCGAAGTAGGGGCTTTGTTTAGCCATCCACGCGTCATACTCCTCTTGCGTTTCTACTATAATTGTACCCCGCATTGAGTAGTGACCTTTTCCGCACATCTGATCACAAGAAATTTCATACACAAAATTGGGGTTTTTGGTCATCTCCTTCATTTTTGCAGAAGTGATGGTAGGCGTAAACCAAAGTGTGGTTGTAATACCAGGTACCGCATCCATTTTCAATCTGAAATGGGTTAAACCTACGTCATGGATAACATCTCTAGAGCCAATAATAAATTTAAACGGCTTTCCAACAACCATGTGAACCTCACCATTTTGAGCAACAATATCATCAGCACTTGCAGGATCTTTATCATTGATACCTAAAATGTTGGTGGCATCATTAATGTCTTTATAATTTCTTTTACCAAAAACATTGTCCTTACCAGGATAACGAATAATCCAGTTGAATTGTTTGCCTGTAATCTCCACAACCGCGGCATCTTTAGGAGCAGCAGAAGTAATGTTCATCCAGTTTCTAAGTCCAATAGCCACGAGAACCGCCATTACAATTGCAGGAATGGTTGTCCAAATTAATTCAAGTTTGTTGTTGTGGGCTAGGAAGTATGATTTCTGATTGTCGTTTGTAGCTTTATATTTAAACGCGAACCAAAACAACAAGGCATGAGTGATCAAGAAAACGATACCCGTTACGATAACGGTCACCAAAAACATAGAGTCATAGGCTTCGCCTTGCTTTGAGGCAGAAGTAAGTAAAAGCTGACCTTTTAATTTGTCGTGACACAACCAAATCGCATATAAGCCGGCAAAGAAAAACAATACCAATAAAATGGCCATTGTTTTATTCGTACTTTTCTCACGTTCTTTTTCGGTACCACGCAATGAAGCTGCGTATTCACTTGCTTGTGCTATCTGGTAAACTATCATGAGCACCAGGAAGGTAATTGCTACTGTTATAAATATAGACATCTTTTTAAAATCACTTATGTTTACAAGTATTGTTTCTGTTCAGGTCTTTCTTATTGTTCAACCGCTACAATTAGCTGATATGAATAACTGTTTCTTTAAGCAAAGGATTGTTATGTGGAATAAGAGAAGCTTTAGATAGGGTGTTGGAAACGGTAAAAATCATTAATCCAACAAATCCACACAAAAGGCCTATTTCATACCATCCGATTGTCCAATGTTCGCCAATAGGGCCGGGCATCATCATTTGGTAGAAATCTAACCAGTGGCCGAAAATAATAATTAAGGCCATAGTGGTCACTGTGAAATAATTTCTTTTGCTAGGGCGAGACATCAAAATGATGATGGGCATACAAAAGTTGATAATAAAGCCACCATAAAACAAAATGCTGTAAGGGCCATGTTGACGTGTAATAAAATAGGTTGTTTCCTCAGGAATGTTCGCATACCATATCAACATATATTGAGCGAACCACAAGTAGGTCCAAAACACAGAGATGGCAAACATAAATTTACCTAAATCATGGATGTGCTCCTTGTTTACAATAGACAGATTGCCATTGTTTTTAAGATACACAACCCACAACAATATCATGGACATACCTGCCACTAGTGAGCTAGCGAATACATACCAGCTAAACAAAGTTGAATACCAGTGAGCATCAATACTCATGATCCAAATCCAAGGAGTAGTGCTCATCATTGTTAATGCAAATACGACAAGGAACAATGCAGCCCAAATCATAAATTTGAAATAACCTTTAGTACTGTTTTTAGCAGCAGACTCTTGCGCAATAGAAAGTGATCTAAACTTACGGCCAAAGAAACCCCAAAGAGCAACCGTTACAACAGTAAATCCGATTACCATTCCTTTATTCAGAAAAGCACTTTTACCTTCAAGAATCTTATCTCCATCAGGATGTACCCAATGGTAAATTGGGTTGTGGCCATGGTGGTCCTTAAATACTAGAATGGTAAGAATAACAACTAGCGCTGCAATACTACCAAAAATCCAAGCATTGGCACCAATGGCCTCAGGCACACGGCGATAGGCAACAATCCAACCCCCATGGGCAAGAGAGGATGCCGCTTGAATAAAGACACTGATGATTGCAATAAATGCAAAATAAACAGAGTTATGCAGCAAACCTGCCCAAAAACGAGTATGGTCTGCATCGGTAGAGTGACTACCCATCAAGGTAAAGAAGGCAATAATTAGTGCCAAAACACCAACGCCTATTAACAGCAAACTAGTGCTGCGCAAACGGGCTGGTACTTCAAAACGATCGTTCATTTGTTCTTATTTATAAAATTCTTTAATGCTATTGTCGTAAACTTAATTTTAGTGTTGTACAGCTTGTGTTGTATCTGCTAGAGTTGTTGCTTCTGTAGCAGTAGAAACGCCTAATGCAAAGGGAGCGCCGCCATTTTCAGATTGCACCTTTTTAATATAAGCAATAACTTGCCAACGCTGCTTTACATTTAATTGGCTAGAATATGCACCCATAAGGTTTTTTCCGTACTTAAGTGCAGCATACATAGTGCCAATACCCATTGCTAGGTATTTTTCACCTTTAAAATTTGCAGGCATAGCAGCAAACTTACCACTTGTATACAAAGGGCCATTTCCATCCAACTCAGCACCATGGCAAATACCACAATAAATCATGTATAAGCGACCGCCTTCCTTGATTTCTGCTTCATTAAATCTATAACTGGTGGTCAATGCTTTGTAGGCATTTGTGTCGCCTTCTACAAGATGATCTGGCAAGTCATGTCCAAGAGCAATGGATCCTTTAATAGGCACACGGCTTGTTTGTCCATCAGCAAAATTTGGATTACTGGTGTAGGCGTCATATGCTCGAGAATAGGTCATGTCTGGCGCATAAATTTTACCAGGATTACGACGCATATTTCCGCTGTTGCAAGAAGACATCAAACCCACACTGGCCAAAAGGCTTGCTAATACTATGCTTCGGGTCTTATTCATAATAATGTTTAAAAAATCTTTGTCTACGTTTAATTTGAAATTTGAATTTCAAAAATTTATTTTGCCAATTCGTATGTCTCTTCCTCATCCCAACGGCCATACCACCAGCCTTCTTCTGCTATTTGGATATTGGTTTCCAAAGCTCCTGTTGTTCCTAAAAACGCTAAAGCTTCTTGCTCAGAGCTATGTTCGTTCAATTCTAAAACCACTACAAAATAATCATCTGTTTGGCGTGGGTGAAAAATATGTTTTTTGACACCCGGCATGATTTGATTTAGGTAGCAATAAGTCAACACCATACCCACCGCAGCAAACAATACCGTAAGTTCAAATACGATAGGCATAAATGCGGGCAAAGACCAATTAGGCTTTCCACCAAAATTAATGGGCCAGTCTGAAGTGAAAATCCAAGACATGAAACCAACCGCCGTGCTCGTGCCCGTCAATCCAAAGATAAAACCAGCAACGTGTAAATCTGTTTCTTTCAAACCCATTGCTACATCCAATCCATGAACAGGGAAAGGCGTGTATACATCGTGTAATTTATAACCGCTGTGGCGCACTTTATCTACTGCTGGAAATAAGGTATCCTCAGTATCGTAGCAAGCAACCGCAAATTTTTTTATAGCCATTGTATTGTCAAATGAAAAATGAAAAATGAAAAAGAGGATTCTTTCGAAATCGTTTTTCTGTTTTACGTTTAGTGTTTATTGTTAGTGATGACTGTTCTCGTGAACAAATTCTTCTAATGATTTCTCATCTTCTTTAGCCATATCTCTCTTATAATTATCTCCTGATGTCTTCAATACAAACTTAATCTCGGCTACAGCAACTACAGGGAAATACTTTGCAAACAAGAAGAAGCATGTAAAGAACAAACCGAATGTACCTATGTAGAATCCTACCTCTGGCCAAGTGGGGCTATAGTAAGTCCAGCTTCCAGGCAAGTAATCTCTATACAGAGAAGTAACGATAATTACAAAACGCTCAAACCACATACCGATATTTACCACAATAGACATGATGAAAGTAAAAGGAATGTTACGGCGTAATTTCTTGAACCAAAACAACTGTGGAGAAACCACGTTACAAGTCATCATCGCCCAATAGCTCCACCAATAAGGGCCAATAATACGCCAGTTAAAAGCATCCTGCTCATAAACAACTTGGCTGTACCAAGCCATAAACAATTCAGTTAAATAGGCAACCCCAACGATTGAACCGGTCAAAACAATTACTTTATTCATTGCTTCAATATGGCCCAAAGTGATATACTCTTCAAGACTCAAGATTTTACGCACCAAGATCAACAAGGTTTGTACCATCGCAAAACCAGAGAAAATCGCACCAGCAACGAAGTAAGGAGGGAAGATTGTTGTGTGCCAACCAGGAATAACAGATGTTGCGAAGTCAAAAGATACAATCGTATGTACCGAAAGCACAAGTGGTGTAGAAAGACCCGCCAATACTAAGGACAATGACTCGAAACGTTGCCAGTTTTTAGCAGTACCGGTCCAGCCAAATGAAGCCAAACCATAGGCACGTTTACGGAACTTGGTTTTGGCACGATCACGAATCGTAGCAAAATCAGGTACAAGACCAGAATACCAGAACAAAAGCGAAACGGTAAAATAAGTAGATATCGCAAATACGTCCCAAAGAAGTGCTGAGTTAAAATTGGGCCATAATGGACCACGTGTGTTCGGATAAGGCAATACGAACATCGCATCCCAAACACGACCCATATGGAAGATCGGGAATTGACCTGCACACATTACCGCAAAGATCGTCATCGCCTCAGCAGCACGGTTTACACCGGTACGCCAACCTTGGCGGAAGATTAAAAGAATCGCAGAAATCAATGTACCGGCATGACCAATACCTACCCACCATACGAAATTGGTGATATCCCAACCCCATCCTACAGTGCGGTTAATACCCCAAACACCGATACCGAAATATACCTCCCAAAATACCGAAAAGGCACCAAAGCCCAACAATATCAGTGAGATAAAAAATCCGATGTACCACATTTTGCCCGGCTTCTTTTCAATAGGGCTAATAATATCCTCGGTTACTTGGCGATAGGTTTTATTCCCATCAACCAACGGCTCGCGAACTATGGATTCGTACTTTAAGTGCATAATTGCTTTTTATTTTTTATTGGCGACTCTTAAAACTATTTTAATCATCGCTTGTCAATGTGTGCTAAATCTTTTAAAAAATCTTTTATTTCGAATACTTTTCGATCAACTTGCTTTTATTGACCATCATATCGTCTTTGCTTTTGGCAACTACTTTATCTGCGTTTCTAATTTTAGAAAGGTAGTTTACGTTAGGCAATACGTGTAATTGCTCCAATACATAGAACATACGTTCCTTATCTTCGCTATGACGGATTTTGTAAATTTCGCTTTCTGGGTCATTTGCGTTACCAAATTTGATACTGTTAGAAGCACAAGCTTGTTGACAAGCCGTTTTCACTGCGTCTCCTTTAAATGGCTCACCCGCTTTTTTAGCTTCTAACTTGCCTGCTTGTAAACGCTGTACACAGAAAGAACATTTCTCCATCACACCACGGCTACGAACGGTAACGTCTGGGTTTAACACCATGCGCGTCAAATCATCATTCATATCGTCACGACGACCGTCTTCGTACAAGTTATCATCGAAGCAATCTGCACCATTCCAATCCATCCAGTTAAAGTGACGTACTTTATATGGGCAGTTGTTAGCGCAATATTTAGTACCAATACAACGGTTGTAAGTCATTTGGTTTAAACCTTCTGAACTATGGCTGGTTGCATTAACAGGGCAAACGTTTTCGCAAGGTGCGTTATCACAATGCTGACACATCATGGGCTGGAAAACAGTTTGAACGCTATCTGGATCGTTTGGATTACCGCTGAAATAACGATCAATACGAATCCAATGCATTTCCTGTGCTTTTAAAACGTGTGTTTTACCAACAACAGAAATGTTATTCTCTGCTTGACAAGCAATCACACAAGCCGCACAACCCGTGCAGGTATTCAAGTCAATAGACATTCCCCAATGGATGGCTTCGTGACTTGGTTTTTCGGTATGATCAGGGTATAGTGTTCCTTCGTCACGGAATTTCGCATCCATTTCAGGATCATAGCCTTTAGAGGGTGCGTCATGGTGTTCCCAAGGCTTAGTAGTATAATGACCAATTTCTGCATAACGCTCTTTAAGCAATGCTTCTGGATCTTTACTAAACTCTTCAAGCGTATATTCGTGAATGATGGCACGGCCTTCGTAGCTATGATGCGTTTGTGTAATCGCAACTTCATGACGAGAGCTGTCTGGAGTAATTTTTATAGCGGTATTTGCATAATCAAATGTTTGACTGCTGGTATTGAAACGCACAAAGGGGAAGGCGTTTTTACCACCTATCAATTTGCCGTTTTTGTCTACGCCACTAGCTGCAGCACGACCAACACCTTTATCGCGGCCATAACCAAATGCAATGGCAACAACATCATTGTGCATACCAGGAACAACCACTATGGGCAACAAAATCTCTTTGTTGTTCCAAGTAATTTTAGCTTGTATTTTATTGGCCTCAACTTCAGTTATTGAAGTGAGTTCTGCGTCAAATTTTTCCTTTGCAGTCTTTGGCGACATACAAATATAGTTGTCCCAAGTAGCCTTTGTAATCGGATCGGGCATTTCTTGCAACCAAGGGTTGTTACTCCAAGAGCCCCCGCGTCCAATGGCCACAGTAGGATAAAGCACCAATTCCATTTCAGAAGCTTTTGGTGCTGCTGCAATAGCAGCAATTGCTGCAGATACATTACCCGCAAAAGATGCACCACCAACACTCATTGTTGCTGGCTCATAAACACCATTTTGTAAAGCAGCATCAAAAGCTGATTGTCCACCCAATTTTGCTGTCCAATAATTAGACCACATCGTTTGGTAGCTCGTTGAATCACCAGACCAAATCAATAAACTATCTTGAAAAGATCTCGTTTTGAACAAAGGGGCGATTGAAGGCTGCATAAAGCTGTAGTAGCCCGTTTTGGGCTCGGCATCACCCCAACTCTCCAACCAATTGTTGTCTGGTGTAACGAGCTTTGATTTTTGTGCGGTTTCATCCATTCTGTCTGCAAAAGAAACAGAAAGGGCCACTTTTGATAATCCTGCAATAAACTTATCGGCTTCGCAATAATCGTAAGCAGGATTGACATCGTGCATCAATAATGCGCCAACTTTATCGGCATTCATATCGGCAACAAGGTTAACCATATCGGCATCGATACCTTGTTTGTAATGACTTTCTACAGCCCAGTTAATCGTAGTGCCATTAGCGCCAATTGCACTGTTGATAGCGTTAACCACTAGCTGAACATTTTTATCATTGCTTCCGCAAACGACAAGGCCGTTTCCTTTTTTAAGATCGGCTGCCGCTTTGTTCAGCAATTCATTTAAATTTTTTCCTAGGTTGGGCGCTGTTCCGTTTGCTATTAATGCATACAAAGCAGCGGCTACTTTACCCAATTCCGAAGGGCGACAAGTAGCACGATAATCAGCTGCTGCACCAGAAAGAGTATGTGTTGGCTCAATTTGGTAGTGACGCGACATGCTCAAATGTTTTGCGTTCACTTTACGGCCAGCACTATATTGTTTTGAAAATTCAATTGGAGACAACCAAGTGCCTAAGAAATCGGCGTCAAGGCTAACAATTGTTTTGGCTTGATCAAAATGATAGGAAGGCAATGATTTTTTGCCATAGCTTTCACTGTTGGCCAACAACATTCCTGAATAAGAAATAGCATCGTACGTAACGTGTTTTGCGTTGGGATATTTTGCCAGGAATTTACCAACAACCTCTTTAGTAGTTGGACTAATGATTGTAGAAGTCAATAGGTAAATAGTCTTACCGCTCGCGGCAGACAAACCCTCGCTTACCATTTTGTCAATATTGGTAAAGGTTTCTTCTTTACCATTGGCCATTGGCTGGCGAAGACGAGTTTTATCATACAAATTCAAAACGGCCGCCTGTACACGCGCAGAAGTTGAACCTCCTGTGATGGAAGATTTTGTATTACCGTCTAATTTGATCGGACGACCTTCGCGTGTTTTTACCACTACAGCACAATAATCACCGCCATCTACAAAAGTTGATGCATAATAATTGGCTATACCAGGCTGTATATCTTCGGGTTTGATGGCATAAGGGATTACCTTACGCACAGGCATTTCGCAACTTGCCGCTACCATGGCAGCAGCAGTGCTAAAACCTAAAAACTTCAAGAAGTCGCGACGAGGCGTCTCTGCTTGTAGCAAACCGCCACTTATATCAAACGGCAAATCTTCTTTAAACTCATTGGCAACAACCTGTTGGTGTTCAGGTGTTTCGTTAAGCTCTTCAAGACCTTTCCAATATTTTTTCTGACTCATACTATTTTTTACAAATTAGCGGTTATTGATTTTACTCTTCGCTTTTTGAACAAATATTTTATTAGAACTAATCGATTTTAAATTATGGCGTACACCGTATTAGTAGTGACATTTTTGACATTCCAATCCGCCAATATCTTCAACAGTTACACCAGTACGCTTGCCCGCTTTCAACTCGGCATGATATTTAGTGTATAAGCTGTAGTAGTTATTGTTTTCAAATTGAACATTCGTTTGGCGGTGACAATTCACACACCATCCCATAGACAAGGTGCTGTGTTGGTATACCTCGTCCATTTCTTCGATGGCACCATGGCAACGCTGACATTGAATTTGACCTACAGCGGTGTGTTGTGCGTGATTGAAATAAACGTGATCGGCAAGGTTGTGAATTTTTACCCATTCGATAGGCTTAGCAAGGATATTGCCATTAGCGTCGCGTTTGTATTCTTTTTTAACCGGATCCCAACCTGCGTAGTCATATAATTTTTGAATTTCAGCTGTGCCATCTATTTTCTTGCCTTCTGCCGTTACCAAAGGATGCTCCGCAGCACCTGTATATTCTGCAATACCCTTGTGGCAATTCATACAAACGTTAGAAGACGGTATCATTGCTTGTTTGCTTTGTTGCGCACCAGAGTGGCAATACAAACAGTTGATTTGGTTAATGCCTGCGTGAACTTTGTGTGAGTAGAAAATAGGTTGTTCAGGCATATAGTTTTGTTGACGACCCATTTGAATACCTCCATTAACGACAAAGAAACCCGCACCAATAAACAACACGATGGCACCTAGTGCGATTAAGACTTTATGGCGATAAAAAGGAATTTCTTTTTTAAACGGCAAGCCTTCATTTGTAGCGGCTACGCGACGTAAGCTTTTGTTTACTCTCCAAAGAATAAGCGCCAATCCTAACAAAGACAAAGTAATGAGTGGGTATAACCAACCACCCTCTTCTGTATTATCAGATTCAGAAGCATCATCTTTCTTTGCGGCTGCTGGCGCCTTAACGCTATTCACATAAGTAACAACAGCATCGATTTCTTCATTGCTTAATGCACCAAAGGCAGTCATTTGGGTTTTACCCCATTTGTTGTAAATGTCGTTAGCATATTTATCGCCCGATGCAATAACGGCCGCTGGGTTTTTTACCCATTTGTACAACCATTCTTTACTGGGAACACGCTTGTCTACTCCCTGCAATGCAGGTCCAGTAGCGTCTTTGAGGGGGTTATGGCAGCTCGCACAATTGGCTTTAAAAATGGCCTGCCCGTCAGGGGCTGCGAAGGCTGAAAAATTACTGAGCAATAGGATTACAAACAGCGATAAGGCACTTTTTGTAATTTTTCGAATCAATAGCATAATATTATCTGACACCGGTGAATATGATTAGAATTAACATTCATTTACACGAAAACGAAGCAAAAGTACAATACAAAAATGAGATTTTATACACATTTTCAAAAAAATATTTCTCAATACAGGCAAGGCTTTCGGGCCTTTTTTGATATTTATTTTTTCTTATTTGTCATTCGAATGTCAGCAACTTGCTGTGCAGAAATGGCAAATCGATGACAAATCAGAATAAACGCATACAAATCAAAACGATAGCACTTTTTACTTTCTGATGACAAAATTGATGATTTCTGTCAACTTACACTATCGATTATTAAAGAACGCAAATTGGTTTACTCGATATTTGTTCCCAATTGTTCCTGCCCATCCTGAGAAACCGATATTCTTGATTGAATTGGCGAGGGTGTTGGCCAGCAAGGAAACGCTTGTCAACGAGAGCGCTAATCGTATGCTGGATATTGCATAATACAAAAACTACCAAATCCATGAAAAGCTGCCATGAGCGAGCTTTTGAACGGTTCCATTGGGCAGCTGTACTTGCAAAAAACCCTGTCTACTCACCCCTAAAATTATAACGTCAATTAAAGAGCCTTCTATTCTGATTGACTGACGTTCATTATTCTTAAATAACAATCGATTATACTCCTCTACATAGTCTTCAGTAGGCTCCCCCACTAGCCTTTCCACAATTGCTGTACGCGCTAAGAGCATTAGCTCTTCAATAGAAAAGGCCTTACCGCTTTCCATGAGCAATGAAGTGGCCTGGGGCAAATCTTCAAAATTGCTTTGCAGCACATTGATGCCTAGCCCTATAATAGCATGTGTCCAATGATTGCCCCGCAGTGCGTTTTCAATTAAAATGCCCGCTGCCTTTTTGTCATTAACTATAATATCGTTCGGAAATTTGATGCGCACCCTTAAGCCTTGGTCCAAACTTTGAATAGCCTGTGCCACCGCTACAGACACCGTTGACAAAAAGACAAACTGTTCATCAATAGGGCTCCTAGGCTTCAAAACAATACTCATCAATACGGATTGATTATGCGCGGCTTTCCAAGAATTTCCTCTTTGACCACGCCCGGCACTTTGCTCCTTTGCAACGATTGTCAGACCAGCTTGTGCCTTATCGGCATCTATTATTTTTGCGGCATAATTGTTGGTACTCTCTAAAGTGTCGAAGCGCAATATGGGTGCTTGTAGCACATCTTTAACGTTTGATGACAAAGTTTTCTTTAATTTTGAAAGATAAAATTACAACAATTCGTCTTTTTAAGATCTAATCTCATTTAAATAAACCTACGCTTGAACAAAACCAAAATCGACACGCTGGACAAAGCAACCACCGACTCGAAAGCTACCGAAAAACGTAGCCCTCGCCTCAATACCAATAGCAAATTATACAAAACCATTATTGCAGCAATAGAAGACAAAAAAGGTGAAAATATCATCAGCCTCGACCTGCGCAAAATCGACGAAGCCGTTGCCGATTATTTTATTATTTGCGAAGCGCAATCCCATACTCAAATTCACGCCATTGCATCCAATATAGAAAAAGAGGTAAAAGACAATTGCGCCGAAAATGCTTACCACACCCATTATGGTCAACACTGGACCTTACTGGACTATGTAAATATTGTGGTCCATGTTTTCGACCGAGAGCAGCGTAAATTTTACGACATCGAAGGCCTTTGGGCCGATGCCGTGCACAAAGAACTAGGCAAATAAAGCAGCAAATTTTTACAGTACCTTATTCATTTTATCAAAGGCAAAAAGCCTCCCGTACAATGCAAGAAAATCAAAACAACAAAACAACGCCCGACGGCAAAAACATTCCACCTAAAGGACCCAGATTTAATATCTACTGGATTTATGGGATTATTGTAAGCATCGTACTCTTGATGCTGCTATTTGGTGACAACAACTTCAATGCGTCATCTGACACACACAGTTTTTATGACTTCCAAAACAAACACCTCAACGAGGGGCGTGTGGAGAAAATTACTGTTGTAAACCGCGAAATTGCTGAAGTAAAATTAAAGGCCCCTGCTAGCACAGGTACACCATCTCCATCTTCAGCTTTGAGTGCAGGAAAAGAAGAATTGTACTCCTTCCCGATTGGTTCAGTTGAACAATTCAACAAAGACCTTGAAAAAGCTTACGAAGCAAACCCTAGCATACAAAGAGTTCCCGTCATGTACGAAACCAGAGGAAGCTTTATGCGCGAAATTGGAGGTCTTATATTGCCTTTAATCCTTATTGTAGCCATGTCTTTTATGATCATGCGCAAAATGGGCGGCGGAATGGGCGGTGGCGGCGGCGCTGGTGGCGGCATATTCAACATTGGCAAATCAAAAGCGCAGCTATTTGAAAAAGGGACAAAAGTCAATATCACCTTCAACGATGTTGCGGGCCTTGATGAGGCAAAAGTAGAAATTATGGAGATTGTCGATTTCCTTAAAAATCCTAAAAAGTATACAGCACTTGGCGGCAAAATACCCAAAGGAGCATTGCTTGTTGGCCCTCCCGGCACCGGCAAAACCCTTTTGGCCAAAGCCGTTGCGGGCGAAGCGCAAGTCCCCTTCTTCTCCATGTCGGGTTCTGACTTTGTGGAGATGTTTGTGGGTGTTGGTGCCAGTCGTGTGCGCGATTTATTTAAAACCGCTCGCGAAAAAGCGCCTTGCATTGTGTTTATCGATGAGATAGATGCGATAGGTCGTGCAAGAGGCAAAAACATGATGATGAGCAATGACGAGCGCGAAAACACCCTCAACCAAATGCTGGTAGAAATGGATGGTTTTAGTGGCGAAACAGGCATTATTGTTTTGGCGGCAACCAATCGCCCAGATGTGCTGGATGCGGCTTTGCTTCGTCCAGGTCGTTTTGATCGTCAAATTTCGATTGATCTGCCAGACGCCAAAGGTCGTGAGCAAATTTTTGAAGTGCATCTTGCACCTATCAAAAAATCTACAGCGCTTGATGTAAAAAAACTAGCCCAACAAACACCAGGCTTTGCTGGTGCAGACATTGCAAATGTATGTAATGAAGCGGCTCTCATCGCTGCAAGAAACGGCAAAGAGGCTGTGGATATGCAAGACTTCAACGATGCTATTGACCGTATTATTGGCGGCCTCGAAAAGAAAAACAAAATCATACAGCCCGACGAAAAGCGCGTTATTGCTTACCATGAGGCCGGCCATGCAGTAACTGGTTGGTTTTTGGAAAATGCTCATCCATTGGTAAAGGTTACTATTGTACCAAGAGGTACAGCAGCTTTGGGTTTTGCCCAATATTTACCCAAGGAAAAATACCTAACACTTACCCAAGAACTTGAAGACGACATGTGCATGACCCTTGGTGGGCGAGCCAGTGAAGAAGTTTTCTTTGGTAAAATTTCTACTGGAGCCCTTAGCGATTTGCAACAAGTAACGCGTACTGCCTATGCTATGGTCAGCATCTATGGCATGAACGATAAGATTGGCAACATCTCTTATTACGACCCACAAAGCGAAGGTGGCTTCCAAAAACCATACAGCGAAGAAACCGGAAAAGTAATAGACCAAGAGGTAAAAAAACTATCCGATATAGCTTATCAACGCGCCAAGGCATTAATTGAAGAACATAGAGAAGCGGTAAAAATTATTGCTGAAGAATTGTTGAAAAAAGAAGTTCTGTTCAAAGATGATTTGGAAAGATTAATTGGCAAACGCCCCTTTAAAGAAGACAACAATGAAGGTGATATTATCCTTGCCGAAAGCATCAACGAAAACACTACAAATGAAGATGCCGAAAGCGTTTCAAACGAAATAGTTTAGTACAAACAAAAGATACATTTTAACTAGAATGGCGACCAAATTTGGTCGCCATTTTTATTCTTTTTACTATTACTGAAAATGAGCCAAACCATGGAAAACAATTATTTTGAGGACCAAAATTTTAGTGGGGTAGACTTTAGCAAAAAGCCCTTGCCCAAAGGCGAATACGAAAACTGCTGCTTCGTCAATTGCCATTTCTCGGCTTGTAACTTATCCCAATATACTTTCGACCAATGCTCTTTTGACAATTGCAATTTTAGCTCGGCAAAACTTGGCCAAACGGCCATGCGCGAATTATCTTTCCATAATTGCAAAATGCTGGGCATTCATTTTGATGACTGCAATCCATTTTTATTTTCCATCTTTTGCGAAGGGTGCACCCTCAATCTTTCTTCGTTTTATAAAATGAAGCTAAAGGGCCTCTATTTTAAAAATTGCAGCCTGCAAGAAGTTGATTTTTCAGAGGCCGATTTAAGCAACGTCCTATTTGCTAATTGTGATTTAATGGGGGCTATTTTTGACAACACCCTGTTATTAAATTCAGACTTTAGAACGGCAAGAAATTTTGCCATCCAGCCCGAAAAAAACAAGCTGCGCAAATCCAAATTCTCTAAGGATGGGCTTTCTGGACTTTTAAACCACTTGGACATTCAAATTGATTAAAAACAGCCCATAAAAAATATAAAGCTAAAAATAGATTTTTTTAAATTAAATATTAAGTTTGGTACTGCATTTCATGAGTTGTTCACATCCCTGTTATTAACTTTTAAAGACAATAAAAAATGCTGTTTGTATCATTGCATAAGTTCTTCGCAGAATTATGTTTTTATACCAAAAGTCATTTTTGAAAGCAGGAGTAAATACAATTTTCAAAAGAGCCACGGCACAATAGGTCGAGTAGAGATTTTTAGAAAAAACAAGTCGAGAGTACCCAAAATCAAAACAATTTTTAGCGAAGCCTACATTGGAAAATAGGCAAACGTATTACCACACAAAACCTAAGTTGCAAAACTTTATTGGATAGCGTGTCGGCGTTTGTTCCCAAAAAATTTGAGTTTTAAATTATCGATTAAATAGCAAGTAATGAGCACTGAGAGCAACGAATTATTATTGAGAGAAAACAAAGACAGGTTTGTCATTCTGCCTATTAATTACCCCAAAATTTGGGAAGCCTACAAACGCCATGAAGCGAGCTTTTGGACAGCAGAAGAAATAGACCTGAGTGATGACATGAAGGATTGGGAAAAACTGAACGATGGCGAACGTCATTTTATCAGCCACATCCTTGCTTTTTTCGCTGCTAGCGACGGTATCGTAAATGAAAACCTTGCGGTTAACTTTATGAGTGAGGTGCAATTGCCCGAAGCGCGCTGTTTTTATGGTTTCCAGATAATGATGGAAAACATACATAGCGAAACGTATGCCTTGCTTATTGATACCTACATCAAAAATGCAGAGGAAAAATATAAATTATTCCATGCCATTGACACCGTACCTGCGGTAAAGAAAAAGGCTGAATGGGCTCTTCGTTGGATTGACAACGGAAGCTTTGCAGAAAGACTCGTCGCCTTTGCAGCAGTAGAAGGCATTTTCTTTAGCGGTAGCTTTTGTTCCATTTTTTGGTTGAAAAAAAGAGGCCTATTGCCAGGACTTACCTTTAGCAACGAACTCATTAGCCGCGACGAGGGAATGCATTGCGAATTTGCATGTCTCTTGTACAGCATGCTTGAAAACAAGATGTCCAAAGAGTCGGTTGAAAAAATCATTACTGATGCTGTAGAAATTGAAAAAGAATTTATCACCGAAGCCTTACCAGTAGACCTGATAGGAATGAACGCCAAATTGATGCAGCAGTATATAGAATTTGTGGCAGACAGATGGTTGAGTGAGTTAGGCAATCCGAAATTTTACAATACGGCTAACCCATTCGACTTTATGGAAATGATCTCATTACAAGGCAAAACGAACTTCTTTGAAAAAAGGGTTGGGGACTACCAAAAAGCAGGCGTAATGGGCAACAACAACGAAGAGAAAAACACATTTTCACTCGAAGAGGACTTTTAGAAATTGTTGATGAGGGATGGGGCTTTTTTTGTACAGACCCAGCACTGGAGCTATTAAAAAAGGGGCATTGGCCCTTTACAAAGCCAATTGTTTATAAAAATCAAAAATCATTTATTATGTACGTTATCAAAAGAAGCGGTAAACAAGAGTCGATTAAGTTTGACAAGGTAACGGCCCGCTTAGAAAAATTATCCTACAGCCTTAGCCCAATAGTAAACGTAATAGACGTTGCCAAAAAAACCATTGAGGGCATTTATGCCGGTGTGCCTACCACAGAGTTGGATAACCTTGCTGCCGAAACTGCGGCATCGCTCACCATCACGCATCCGGATTATGCTATTTTAGCCTCGCGCATTGCAGTGAGCAACTTGCACAAAAACACCCTGAAGTCTTTTTCAGACACCATGCGCAATTTGTATCACTACATTGATGATTCGACAGGAAAACACCTACCCCTAATTGCTGATGATGTAATGGCCATCATCGAGGAGCACGCAGAGCTTTTAGACAGCACAATTATATACGACAGGGATTTTGCCTTCGATTATTTCGGATTCAAAACTTTAGAGAAATCATACCTATTGCGCATCAATGGCAAAATTGTAGAACGTCCCCAACATTTGTATATGCGCGTTGCTGTTGGTATTCATAAAAACGATATCGACAGTATTATCAAGACCTATCATTTGATGAGTGAGCGCTGGTTTACACATGCTACGCCCACCTTATTCAATGCGGGCACACCCAAACCCCAAATGAGCTCTTGCTTTTTGCTAACCATGAAAAGTGATAGCATAGACGGTATTTATGATACTTTAAAACAAACGGCAAAAATCTCACAAAGCGCCGGCGGTATTGGACTAGCTATTCACAATATCCGTGCTACAGGCAGTTATATCGGAGGCACCAACGGTACGAGCAATGGCATTATCCCTATGTTGCGTGTATTCAATGACACTGCCCGTTATGTAGACCAAGGTGGCGGCAAACGCAAAGGCGCATTCGCTATATACTTAGAGCCTTGGCATGCTGATGTATTTGAATTCCTAGACCTGCGCAAAAACCACGGAAAAGAAGAAATGCGTGCAAGGGATTTATTCTACGCACTGTGGATTTCTGACCTGTTTATGAAGCGCGTTGAAGAAGATGGAATGTGGAGTCTATTCTGCCCTAACGAAGCGCCAGGTTTGAGCGATTGTCATAGCGAAGAGTTTGAAAAATTGTATACACAATACGAAGCCGAAGGTCGCGCTAGAAAAACAATAAAAGCGCAAGAGCTCTGGTTTAAAATAATGGAGTCGCAGATTGAAACCGGCACTCCGTATATGTTATACAAAGATGCTGCAAATAGCAAAAGCAATCAGCAGAACCTAGGTACGATCAAGAGCAGTAACTTGTGTACAGAGATCATGGAGTTTACTTCTCCTGATGAAGTAGCGGTATGTAATTTGGCGTCTTTGGCATTACCACGCTTTGTTATCAACGGCAGTTTCGACCATCAACGTCTTTATGAAATCACATATCAAGTTACCAAAAACTTAAACGCGGTTATCGACAACAACTATTATCCTGTTGAAGAAGCACGCAACTCAAATATGCGCCATCGCCCTGTTGGTCTTGGTGTTCAAGGTTTAGCTGATGTATTTATTATGCTACGATTGCCTTTTGAAAGTGAATTGGCGAAAGTGTTGAACAAAAACATTTTTGAGACAATTTACTTCGCAGCCATGACAGCAAGTAAAGACTTAGCAAAAGAGCAAGGCACCTACGAAACATATGAAGGATCTCCTGTTTCGAAAGGAATTTTCCAATACGATATGTGGGGTGTTACTCCTAGCGATCGTTGGGATTGGGCATCTTTAAAAGCAGAAGTAAAAAAGTATGGTGTACGCAACTCATTGCTTGTTGCCCCAATGCCTACAGCTTCCACTTCTCAAATCTTTGGCAACAACGAATGTTTTGAACCCTACACTTCTAATATATACACGCGCCGTGTATTAAGCGGGGAGTTCATCATCGTCAACAAGCATTTACTGAAAGACCTAGTCAATCTTGGTCTTTGGACCAACTCGATGAAGAACAAAATCATTGCAGCAAATGGTTCCGTTCAAAACATTGACGAAATACCTGCAGAAATTAAAGAGCTCTACAAAACCGTTTGGGAAATTAAACAACGCAACTTGATTGATATGGCGGCCGACCGCGGTGCTTATATCTGCCAATCGCAATCATTAAACCTTTTTGTAGACAGCCCTTCTGCCAGCAAATTAACCTCCATGCACTTCTACGCTTGGAAAAAAGGATTAAAAACAGGCATGTATTATTTGCGTTCTCAAGCTGCAACACAAGCAGTACAGTTTACCGTGGAAAAGCAGGCTAACAACGATGTTCAGCCAATCATACCGAACAACGAAACAGTACAAGCACAAACAAGCAGTGACATCGAAGCCACTCAAGTAGATGGCCCTGTTTGTACTATGCAAGATGGCTGCATCACTTGTGGATCCTAAAAACAATAGACTTCCACACTAAAAACCCCGCAACAAAATATGTTGTGGGGTTTTTTAATTATTGAATGCAAGACCAACTATTTTCCTACAGTATAATAAACACAGGTAGTAATAAAATTGCGCAAATAGGGAATAGAGCCGATAAAATCCAATTGTTTGCGTGGCTGTAAACCAAATTTGTATTTATAAATTGGATTAATGAGGTAATGCTGCTTGCGCAATACTTTTAAATCGGCTTGTTGAACAAACTGTTCAAATTGACCAATGGTAATACGGGTATCCCATATTTCTTGCAAAGCAACAATATTCCCTTCGCTTTCGCCTAAGGCTTTGAGCAGTGCCGTGTACAAGCCTCTGGGCAAAATATGGTAATAGGGCAGTTTGCTCGCCAATTTGCCTTCGCATATTTGTTGGTGACCGCCAAATGGCATGTGCCAAGGAGGGAAACCAAAAAATATTTGCCCACCGGGGCGCAAAAAACGTGTTAGGTGTGGAATAAACTTACCTTGCTCGGGCACGTGTTCGATGACATCTTTTAGAATAATAATGTCGAAAGATCCTTGGTATTTTTCCACAAAATCTTCGTCATAAATGTTTTGTGCTAGGAGTGTAGCCTTGGCTTGCTGCACATAGTCAATTAGAAATTCTTTAGCTTGTTCTACCCTTCCTTCTGCCAAATCTACGCCAACACAAGAACAGCCTTTTTGCAGAAAGGGCAAAAGTACACCTCCTTCTGCGCAACCCACTTCCATAACGCTTGTTGCCGCATTAATAACATGCGTTTCGGCGATAAAGGGCAGCACATAGTTTGCTGAATTTTCTGCTTGTTGGTCGAAGCGGACTTGTACGTTTTTATGTTGTATCAGGGCCAAGGTAAAATATTTTCGATGTGTAAATTTAAGCGCTTTCTTCAGGTTTTTGCTCCGGTAATTCTAATTGCTTTTTAATGCTTTCGTCGTGCACAATTTGCCAAAGCGCTGCAATATACTGTTTGTCTAAAGAAAGTTTGTAGCCTTGTTCGCAACGCGTATCTAGGATTTCCCGCCAGCGATCGGGTTGGTAAGCCGTAATATTATTTTGTCTTTTTATATCGCCCATTTGCGCTGATATTTCCATTCTTCGCGACAGCAAGTCAATTATTTCTGAATCAATGTTATCGGCAGTTTGACGCAAATATTCTAGCTCTAAATTATCTTCGGGTGCAAACTCCTTTCTGATAATTAATTGTGCCAATAACTCTTTTAATTCGGAGGGGCGAAGTTGTTGTGCAGCATCGGTCCAAGCTTCATTTGGATGGACATGCGTCTCAATCATCAACCCATCAAAACCAATATTCATAGCCTTTTGCGCTACTTGTGCCACAAGACTTGCCTTGCCCGTGATATGGCTTGGGTCGCAAAAAATGGGCAAATTGGCAAAACGACGACGGAGCTCGATGGGTATAATCCAATTGGGTTGATTGCGATAACTTCTTTGGGTTTTGTAGGTCGAAAAGCCTCTATGTACGGCAGCAATATCCGTAACGCCTGCAGCCATTATCCGCTCAATGCCCCCTTGCCACAAATCAACATCGGGGTTTACAGGATTCTTTACCAACACTGGTATCGAAACACCTTTGAGTGCATCAGCAATATGTTGCACCTGAAAAGGATTGACGGTAGTGCGTGCACCAATCCACACACTATCCATTCCATATTTTAATGCCAAAGCTACATGCTCGGCCTCGGCAACTTCTATCGTAATGGCAAAACCAAAATATTTTTTTACTTCTTGCAGCCATAGCAGCGCCTCCTCTCCTTTGCCTTCGAAAGAGCCGGGCCTTGTGCGTGGTTTCCAAACACCCGCTCTAAACAGCTGCAGGGGCATGCCGCTCAATCCTTCGGCCGTTTGCCAAACCTGTTCGCGCGTTTCGGCGCTGCAGGGGCCTGCAATTAAAAAAGGTTTGTTAGCTGAAGTAAAAAATGACATGGTGTAAAGGTACTACTGAAGATAGGTTTAGTAATGGGGTGGCTTCGTTTTTATAAAAACTTTTCCATTTTAATGTGCGGAATGCTTACCTCAACAAAAGCGGGCCCGAATGCGGTATAACCTAGGCGCTCGTAGAACGCTTGAACATTTTGCCGAGCATGTAATTCTATTTTTGAATAAGCCCTTTTTCGAGCATCTGCTTCGGCATATTGTACCAATAGCCTACCCACTCCTTTTGCTTGAAAGCCTGAATCTACAGCCATTTGGCGGAATTTGAGGAGGTCTTTCGACATCTCTTTTGCCATCAAACAAGCTATAAGCGCTTGTTCGTTTAAGGCAATATAAATGGTCTCATTTTTGTCACCGCTGGTGTCTTCTTCATGCAAAGTAAGCCCTAATGGTTGTCGCAACACCTTTTCGCGCAAGGCAAAAACCTGACCGTATAAGGGGTCTGAATAGGCTATTGTTCTGATGAAAATATGTTCCATTTTAAAGTATCCAATTATAGCAGTTCTACCAAAACTGTTTCGTCTGACTTTATCTGAAATTTTAAAACCTTCTCGGGCAATCCAGGTGCTGGGCTATAATGTGCCTCATAGGGGCCAGGCTTTAACTCTAAAACTTGTGAAGACGGATTACCAGTAATGTTCATTTGCCAAAACTGTACATAACGATCGCCCAAAGGATAATATAGACTTGCTTTTCCGAGACTATTGGTATTCGTAAACCGTACCGTTCCAGGAACATCAATTCCCAGCTCTTTAATCTCTCCAAAATTAAGATCAAGCGAACGCACGCTTACGGGCATGGTATTGATTTCAACATGGTAGTTGCCTGGAGGATAAGGCAAGATAGTATCGCAACGCTGTTCTATCATTGGCTGAGGCACAAAATTTCTTTTTACCTGGGCAAAATATTTACTCACCGGTCTTTTTTTGTCACCCGTTTTCCAAACAAATTGTAAAGAGCCCATACCCACGGTAATCACTATTTTGTTTTTCATGTTGGGCGCAATTTCTACACCTTTTAAAAAAGTTCGGTCACTGCCCACTACACTTAGGTTAAAGTTACCCGTGGGTGCCTTCACTGCATCAGGGTTGCCTTCTGCATTTACGGTTCTATAAAAAGTATGAACGTCTTTTCCTGTTTGGGGATCGCTTAATAATATTTGTGGAGTAGTCGCATAAAATTTGCCATTACCATCTGTAAAAAATATTTCGACTTGCGTTTCAACAGCGGGTGTTTTTTCTACAACATAGGGTGTCTCTTCTTTTTTGAGAATAGGCTTTACTGCAGTTGTAATACTAGGCTTTACCATTGGTTTTACAACAGGCCTAGGTTCTTCTTTTTTAATCGTAATCGGGATGACAATAGTGTCTGGAATAACTACAAGTTCTGGCTCAAATTTAGACAAGACCATTGGTGGTACTTGCAGTTTTCTAGGACTAGGCATCACCACCAATACGCTTTGAACGGGCTTTCTTTTGGAGAATTTTAGGGGTGTAAATTCCTTTTCTAGTTTGCGTTCTGGCACAACCACCTTGGGTGCAGGAGGAGGAGGAGGAGCAACTTCTATCTTAGGCGCATCGCTTATAGTAGACATTTGAAAGGGCGCTACTGCTTTGTATTGGGGCGACGGCGGATCAACCACAATCGTTTTGTATACCTTTAATTTTGTCTTGAGCTTGAGTGCCTCCCAGACCCTTCTGTCGCGTACTTGCAAAGGGGGCTCGGCGGGCTTGGTGATTTGCTCTGCCGGTTTTTGGGGTTCTTCCTTAGGCTTAATTGCCACAACCGTTTCTTTTTTTACTGGAGGGGCTGGCTCTATTGGCTTTTTGGGAGGCTCTTCTTTTTTAATCGTTATCGGTATCGTAATGGTATCTGGTTTTTTATATTCTGGCATTACCGAAATAATCTTTCCTGTTTTGGCCCTATCAAAACCTTCGCGATGTGCCTCCGTAATTTTGGCAATTACGGGCGGAGCTTCAGATTCTTTGCTTACGGTGAGGAATGTGCCTAAACAATTATACAAATCTTTAAGAGGAGCATAGTCCAGCAAGCTCACAATATAGGGTCGGAAAAATATTTTACGTTGCAGTAAATCGTTCACCACTTTACAAATATCACCACCGCAACTTTCTCCACCATCAGTAACCAGTATGATACTGTATGCATACTTTGATTCGTTTTCAAAATCATCCATTGCGGCCTCGCTCAAGGAATAGGCAATAGGCGAAACACCATATCCGCGGAGCGCTTCAAGGCGTGCTTGCATTTGTACTGTGTTATCGCGAGCAAACATAATTTCTCGCTTAGTGTCATAACAATTCTTGTCTTGAGCAGGATATTGATGCCCAAAAACACGCAAACCAAACTGCACTTGTTCGTTGGCTTGACTTAAACTATCGATTAATTGAAGGATAAATTTTCCGGCTTGTTGAAAACGAGTTTTGCCCGGCGCCCAATCTTCGCTCATGCTACTAGAGCCATCGAGCAAAATAAGCACACGCGGTATTTTTGATTTATCGCTAGGTTGCGCCACAGCCTGCAGAGAAAGCGTGCAAAAAAGAAGAAATAAAAAACGGAATAATGGCTTCATTTACAATCAAAAAATACAGAAATACAAACTTAGTTTTTATTAGGCAGCTCGCTCTATTTATGTACGAAAGGCAAGCGGATAGCAATAATCCTTTTTAACGCTAATGATCATGTACACAAAGGCAGCCTTTAGTTCTTACTTGGAGCATTTGCTTTATAAAAAAGTGTGTTTTCGTTTTCGTCACGGAAAATATGCTTTGCCATAGCTACTAAGGAATCGGCACTTACTTGCTGATATTGGTTCAATTCATCATTAATTAATGCAGCATCGCCCAACAATTCATAAAAAGCCAAATTATTGGCACGAGATAAAATGCTCATATCCTCGAAAGCAATCATGGCTTCAATTTTGTTTTTTGCCTTCTGCAACTCGTCTTCTGTAATACCATTACTCAGCAAAATTTGGATTTGTTCTTTTACTGCAGCGTTGGCGGCTTCAAGCGTTTTGCCTTCTTTCACTTTTCCTTCTACAACAATCAAACCTGCATCTAAACTACCCGTATGATAACAATTAATGCCACTGAAAATTTGTTGTTCTTTGACCAGGCTTTGGTAAAGACGCGAGGCATAACCATTACCCATTATTTCCGTTATCAAATCACTCTCGTGATAACCCTTTTCTAATCTTGCAGGAATATGCCATGCTTTGTATAGGGCGTCATAAGGAACGTCTCTAACTAGGGTTTCTGTTCGGGCTGCTTTTTGTTCAGGCTCTTTTGGCAAATTGCGTACATACTTTTCGCCCGGATCAATAGTTCCAAACCATTTGTTAGCAAGGGCTTTAACCTCTTCTAAGCTTAGATTGCCCGCTATACACAATATGGCGTTTACAGGTCTATAATGCTTGAAAAAGAAGTTTTTTACATCTTCTAATTGTGCATCTTCTACATGCTTCAACTCTTTGCCAATGGTCATCCATTGATAAGGGTGTTGCTTATACGCCAATGCCCGCAAGTGTTTCCAAGCGTCGCCATAAGGCTTATTAATGTAATGTTCTTTAAATTCTTCACATACCACTTTGCGTTGTACATCGAGGCTTTTTTTACTAAAGGCAAGGGATAGCAGTCGGTCGCTTTCTAGCCAAAGTGCTGTTTCGATATTTTGCTTGGGTAATTGGACGTAGTAATTCGTGATGTCATTGGTGGTATACGCATTGTTTTCGCCACCAGCCATTTGTAAAGGCATGTCATATTCGGGAATGTTTACCGAACCGCCAAACATCAAATGCTCGAAGAGGTGTGCAAAGCCTGTCATTTCGGGGTTTTCGTCCCGCGCGCCTACATCGTACAATAGGTTAACGGCCACCATTGGCGTAGTGGTATCTTGATGCACGATAACGCGCAAACCATTGTCAAGTGTAAATTTATCAAACTGTATCATCGCCCTATCTTAACCTCTGTTTTTTCTTTCTTGTTTATAATTTAGTTTAGTCCCGCTCTTTTTCCATACGGCGGCGGCGCAAAGGGTTGGCTGTGTATTCGCCGTGGCTTTCGCGTTGGCGCAATAATTCAATCGCTTGAAAAATTGCTTCCAAAAAGGAGCTATGGTCGGCCAGGTTTTTTCCTGCAATATCAAACGCCGTTCCGTGTTCGGGAGAGGTGCGAATTACGGATAAGCCTGCAGTAAAATTCACCCCTTCGCCATTGGCCAGTGTTTTAAATGGTATCAGGCCTTGATCATGATACATGGCCAAAATACCATCAAAGTTTTTATAATTGCCTTTGGCAAAAAAGGCATCTGCACTATAGGGGCCGTATACAAGATGGCCATTTTGCTGCCACTGGTCTATCGTTGGTTTAATAATGTTTTGTTCTTGATTACCTATACTGCCTTCGTCACCAGCGTGTGGATTGAGCCCTAGCACTGCGATACGTGGCTTGTCGATGCCAAAATCTTTTACCAAGCTATCACGCAACAAAGTCAATTTACTTTGCAATACTTCATGCGTAATAGTACTCGCCACTTTTTCAATAGGGATGTGCTCTGTTGCCAAAGCCACGCGCAAATCGTTATGATACAAAAGCATCAAAACATCCTTAGCCTCAAATTTCTCTTTCAAAAAAGGAGTGTGACCCGAGAAAGGAAAATTAGCAGATTGCGCATTGCTCTTATGAATAGGGCCAGTAACCAAGGCATCTAACTGACCGTCTTTGAGACATTGCGCGGCCACTTGCAAAGAGCGCACTGCATATTTGCCTCCGGCCTCTGTTAGCACACCCGGCTGTATCGAAACTTCCTCTTCCCAACAATTAAAAACATTAACCTGTTTAGGATTCAGCTTGTCCATTTCCTTAGTACTGTTAAACACCAGCTGATGATCCACTGCAATGCGGCGGTAATAATTGATAACTTTATTGGACGAAAAAACAATGGGCGTGCACAAATCAAGTATACGATTGTCGGATAAGGCCTTAATGATAATCTCGGGGCCTATGCCATTGATGTCGCCGGTAGTAATACCGATAATTGGTTTTTCCATAATTGTATTTAATAATCGATTCTTTAAAATTACGGGCTCTATTTAATTAAACGTAATTATTAATAAAAATCTGTCAGATAAGGGTATTGTTTTTCGTAAAGAGTCCTAACCTTTTTGAGGATGGTTTCGCGCAATTCATCAATATTTCGGCGCTCTGTTGCTGAAACAAATACGGCGTTGTTTTCCGTTGCCAATTGCCAGCGTTCATTTAAGTCTAATAGCATTTCCTGTTTCACACTATCGTCCAACCATTCATCAAATGTGTTTTTTTCATAAACATCCATTTTGTTGAAAATGGTGAGCACGGGCTTGTCGAAAGCCTTTATGTCTTGGAGTGTTTTAATTACCACGCCCATTTGGTCTTCGTAAGCTGGGTGCGAAATATCCACCACATGCAGCAAGCAATCGGCCTCGCGCACTTCGTCTAGTGTGCTTTTAAAACTTTCTACCAGATGATGGGGTAGCTTGCGGATAAAGCCAACCGTGTCACTGAGCAAAAAAGGTGTTTGTTCGTATACCACTTTTCTGGTGGTGGTGTCTAGGGTTGCAAACAACTTGTTTTCTGCAAAAACATCTGCCTTAGTAATGATGTTCATTAATGTGCTTTTACCCACATTGGTATATCCTACCAAGGCCACACGAATATACACACCGCGCTCTTTGCGTTGCGTAAAGGACTGCTTGTCGATATCAGCAAGGCGTTTTTTGAGTAAGGAAATCTTGTCCTTAACAATCCTACGGTCGGTTTCAATTTCGGTTTCACCAGGACCGCGACTACCGATACCGGCACCTTGTCGCTCAAGATGCTGCCACATTCCTTTTAATCGAGGCAACAAATATTGGTATTGTGCTAGCTCTACTTGCACTTTAGCTTGGGCTGTTTTGGCGCGACGCGCAAATATGTCGAGAATCAAATCACTTCGGTCGATAACCTTAATACCTATGGCTTTTTCAATATTGATAATTTGAGAGCCTGTAAGCTCATCATCGAAAATAGCTAGGTTAATGCCTTTTGCTGTAACGTATGTTCTAATTTCTTCGAGCTTTCCTTTTCCCAAAAAAGTTTTGCTATCGGGCTTCGGTAATTTTTGAATAAAGTTTTTGTCTACCACGGCGCCTGCAGTTTCTGCCAAAAAAGCAAGTTCGGTGAGGTATTCATTGACCATTATTTCAGTTTGGCGATGATGTACCAAGCCTACCAGTATAGCGCGTTCTTCTTCAGCAATTTTTTTATTTTCGAGCAAGGGGCGTTTTTTCTTGTGTTTGAAAGAGTAGCAAATATACCATTGAATTTTTTATTGGATATGGTGTTCATTCCTTTATTTTCCTGTCAGGGCGCCACCCGAAAGACCACTTCCTTTCAATTATAGCAAGAAGTGATGACAGCTATGTATTTGCCATCAAGATTTTATTACCTTCGCCCGACTATTTATAGTAACAGAGCAAACTAAAAACAAGATACACAAGAATGTCCTCTACTGTAGCTTTGGTGATCATTTACAATCATCGATATGATAAAAATATTGACATTTTGGAGTCGATTTATGCAAATCGATTCAGCAATATTTTCCATATTGTTCCCTTTTACGATGGAGACAAAAAAAATGTAATTCCGGTTTATGAGAATTCCTTTTACTTTCAAGGATACTTAGTACAAGCCTTTTCTCGATACTTCAGAAAAGAATTTGAACACTATTTTTTTGTTGCGGACGACATGATGATTAACCCCCTAATCAATGAGAACAGCTACAAAGCGCAGCTAAAAATTAATGCACAAGAATCTTATTTCCCAGAAATAGTAAGCTTACACAATTTGCCCTACAAATGGCGGAGAACACAAGATGCAGTAGAATATAACCCTAAACTACAAGGCGTTGAGAGTAGCAAAGAAATGCCCTCTTATCAAGAGGCCGAATTGCTTTTTTCAAAATTAGGATTCGAGGTAAAACCCCTTTTGTATAAAGACGTTTACTCGGCAAAAAAGAAAATCGTTTATGAGCTCAGCAAGCTTAAGGGTGCAAATAGTGTTGCTGAAATTGTACGACTATTGATAAAGCATTTTAAAGGCGTTTTCAAAAAACAATATTGCACATTAAACTATCCCTTAGTGGGCGGCTACTCTGATATTTTTGTTGTTTCGGCTAACTGTATCCATAAATTTATGCACTATTGTGGGGTATTTGCTGCTACAGAATTGTTTGTAGAATTAGCGATACCCACTGCTTTAGTTTTAGCCACTTCTGATATTAGAACAGAGTCTGAGGTTGCGCTAAAAGGTAAGGCAATGTGGACTGAGGAAGATTACAAAATAATAGCCCCTTATAATAACAACCTTGCAGCTCTTACAGAAAACTTCCCCAAAGAGCACCTTTATTTACACCCCATAAAACTTTCGAAATGGCAAACAGCGCTTTAAAAAAATACATTGTTATTACGTCGATATTCGCACCCACAGAAGCTGTTCTTGCATTTGCAAAAATGAAAGACTATACTTTAGTGGTGGTGGGTGATAAAAAATCTCCTGCAAACTGGAGTTGTGACAACGTGATTTATCTTTCTGTTGAAAAACAAAACGAGATGGGTTATGCACTGAATGATGCGCTTCCTTACAATCATTATAGCCGAAAAATGATTGGCTATTTATATGCCATCAGCCAGGGCGCCGACCTTATTGTAGATACCGATGATGATAATATACCTAAAGACAACTGGGTCTTTCCAGAGTTTGAGGGCGAATTTGATTTGCTAGCAGGCAATCTAGGCTTTGTCAATATTTATCAACTCTATACCGACAAAAAAATATGGGCGCGGGGATTGCCTTTGCGACTCATTAATACCACATTCGAACTTGAAAAAGACATTGCGACAGCAAAATGCACCGTAGGGCTTTGGCAGGGCCTTGCCGACGAAGATCCAGATGTAGATGCTATCTACAGGCTTACTAGTGATGAGCCTTGCTATTTTAACCAGCGCGCACCCCTTGTGTTAGACAAAGGCACCATTAGTCCTTTTAATACCCAAAACACAGCCATTTGTAAAGAGCTTTATCCCTTAATGTACTTACCTACATTTGTTACCTTTCGGTTTACAGACATTTTACGCGGCTTGGTTGCTCAACCTTTGATGTGGCATTATGGTTATCAATTAGGCTTTCTAGACGCAACCGTTATTCAAAAAAGAAACCCACACGATTACTTCAAAGATTTTCTTTCAGAAATACCTATGTACCAGCATACCGAAAAGGTGATTGAACTTTGCCACAGTGCTATTCAACCAGGCTTGAGCCTTTCGGAAAATTTGTACAAAATATATGAGGCCTTGTGCGCTCAGGGTATTGTGGAAGAGAGAGAGTTAGAAACACTAAGGGTGTGGTTATCTGAATTAAAAATGGTGTCTTAAAAGACACCATTTTTGTTTATCCACGTTCTTGTATGCGCATCCAGCGCTCCGGAATTTCATTTTCGCTAGCCTGTAAATAATCATTATAACTACAGGGTTCAAAATCTCCATTGGGCAATTGCATCCACCAACGATTGCTGCGCTTACTTTTCAAAAACAAGATGTCGTTTCCCGTAAATTGTAGATGATATTCTACGAACTCATTTTTATCACTTAATGGCGCTTCGTTTTTACGCAAAAAATATCCATCAACAAAATACCAAATCATTTGCGCCGCCAGCATTGCCGTCATGTTGTCCTTGTCCTTTCGTTCATCAAAGCCATAGAGGCCAAAGGAAGTCAATTCACTACTCATGCCTGCATAGCGCGCCAGAAGACAAGACTCGTCGCCAGCAAGGCCATTAGGGCTACCCATTTTATTGATTGGTGCATCACTGTATTTAACCGCATTCAAATCGAAACTGAACAAATGGGTGTTGCGCAAAACGGGTTCCATATCTTCAATCTGTTCCTTCACCCTGCCCAGCCTGAAAAAGTCGAAACGAATTTTATCAAGCGTTTCAAGCATCAATGGATTAACAAAATAGCTTTGAAAGCCTATGTGGCTATAGTGCCCAACAAAATTAGGGCTTCCTGTGAGCATCTCCATTAAAAAGCTGCGAGAAGTGGCGCTTTCTGTTTCGTCCAAATCCACCAACATATCCACCACCGCTGCATTAATAATTTTTTCCGACGATTTAAAAACATGGTATTGCTCTAAAGTCAAATCGTGGCTGCCTCCTAACACAATGACAATTTTACCCGCCAAGTGCAGCTCTTGTAATACCATTCGGAGCGCCGCTCGCGTATCGTCTAGTGTTGCCCCTTGCAGGATATTGCCCGCATCAAATATTTTGATGTTAGGGTGCCAGTTGTACAGCTTATACAATTGTTCGCGAATGGCATCGGGCGCATCGCTATAATGTTTGCCGCTATCCAGATCACCCCGCGTTTCACCACAACCCACAAGTACAATATCGGCTGCCTCAAAATGAAAAGAATCTGCCGTGGCAAATTCTATTTGTGCCCCCCACTGCAATGACGCAAATAAACTTTGGTCAATGGTTTCGGCATAGTGAATAGGGGCAAAAAAAGATCGTAAATCTTGCATCATGCTACAAAAATAACTTTTTTGTTCCAATGAATTTTGCCTTGTATGTAAAGCAAACCAGTACTGCCCTGAATGGCCCTCGATTGGATTAGAGCCCTACACCTACATATTTATGGCAGCCGCTTTCGACAAAGCGTTTCTGTCCTGAATGCAAGTTCGAAAATGGGGTATCCTATTCTTCTTATCCTTCAATATAATCCAAATCCTTATGAAATGTGTCTTGGGTTTTAAGCGTCGAAAAAATGGCCAATGCCATTACCGCTGTGCCAATTAGGCTTGCTGCACCCACAAAGCCCATGCCAGCTTCATTACTCAAATAGCTAAAAAGTGTGGACAATACAACTACCATACCGCGGACAAAATTGGGTGCAGAAGTAGTTACGGTTGCACGTATATTGGTGCCAAACTGTTCTGATGCCGAAGCCATAAAAACCGACCAATAACCATTAGGCAAGCCCGCAATAAGTAGCAGCCAGTAAAATGTAGTATTACTTACTCCTTGACTCAACATTAAAATACACAAGATGACAGATAGGCTAGACAATGCTATAAGCAGTGCTTTTTTGCGCGATCGCAATTGCTGGCTAATAAAACCAGTAAGGAATGCACCGACTGAGGCGCCTATATAGTGATACATAACCGCCTTGCTGCCCAGTACGTCGCCAACTACACCAAGCGCATCGGCAAACTCGGTAGCTAGGGTTACCAAGATGCCAATGGTAAACCAAACAGGAATACCCACAAAAATACAGCGCACATATTTTATAAAATTGGCACGAACACTCAAAAACTGAGCAAAGCTGCCACGCTTAACCTCGCTCGATTTTGCTTTATGAAACATGCCCGACTCGGCAACCGAAACCCGCAACAAGAGCAATAGCAAGCCCATTGCCCCGCCAACATAATAGGCAACCCGCCAATCAAATCGATCGGCAACCAAAAAACCCACAACGGCTCCCGCAATACCAATGCCCGAGACAATGGTGGTGCCGATGCCCCTGTGTTCTTTTTTCATCACCTCGGCTATGAGTGTAATACCAATACCCAACTCACCTGCTAAACCAAAGCCGGCAATAAATCGCAACACATAATATTGCTCTATATTGCTAATCATCCCATTAGCAATATTGGCCACAGAATACAAGAGAATGGTTCCAAACAAAACCGATAGCCTGCCTTTTTTATCCCCCAAAATCCCCCAAACTATGCCGCCAATGAGCATTCCCAGCATTTGAAGATTCAACAAATAGATTCCTTTTTGAGTAAGCTCTGCACCCTGATAACCCAAAGCCTGCAAACTAGGCTGGCGTACAATGATAAATAAGATCAGATCATACACATCCACAAAATAACCTAAGGCGGCAATCACAATCAACAATCGCACATTTTTGGCTTGATTCATAATTCTTAAATTCTAGAGAGAGCAAAGTAAAATTATTATTTGAAAGTTGATTGCCTTTCCGCTTTTATCTTCGCCAGGCAAATGCAATATATCCACAAACATATCGACAGCTTATTAAGCACTTATAAAGGCGAAATGCCCCTGGCTAATTTTTTAAAATTCTATTTTAAAAAGCATCCTATCCTAGGCAGCAGAGACCGAAAAATCTTGTCGGAAATGGCCTATTGCTATTATCGTAGCGCAAAAGGCTTGTCGCCACTATCATTAAGCCTGAGCGAAAAAATCAATAGTGCCCTTTTATTGTCTGAAAGCAATCTGCCACAGGTTAAGCAGTTTTTACCCGAACAGATTCAATCCCTTTATGGCAAAAGCTTTGAGGAAAGCAGCAAGGCCTTACAAGAACAAGAAATCAAATTCGATTTTGACCGTTTATGTAGCAAGGAAATCGTTTTTTCGGAAGGAATAAATAAAGCGGATTGGCTGCGCTCAATGCTTAGCAGGCCCAAGCTTTTTCTTAAAGTTGTGCCCCAATATTATAACGAAGTACTGCAGCTATTAAAAGAGGCTTTGTTGGTTTTTGAAACCTTTGATGAATGTGGCATTGCGTTGCCCAACGGCACTTCTGTTGAAAAAATATTGTCCCCCAAAATGTATCGTATTCAAGATGCGTCATCACAACAAACAGCAAAATTTTTTCAGGTAAAGAATAATGAGTCTTGTTGGGATTGTTGTAGCGGAGCAGGGGGCAAATCTTTATTGGTCAAAGACATTGCACCGAGATCACTACTTTCTGTGAGTGATGTGCGCAAAAGCATTTTAGAAAATCTTGCTGAGCGTTTTCGACTCTATGGATATCCTATTCCCGAGCGCTTATTGCTTTCGGTTGCCGATGCGCAACAGACACTATCAATTTTGACTAATAGACGCTTCGACCATATTATCGCCGATGTGCCCTGCTCTGGCTCAGGCACATGGGCTCGAACGCCGGAGCAATTGTATTATTTCGATGCCGCAACTTTATGCTCTTTTTCAAAAAGACAAAAAGAGATTGCTCATAACGCCCTACGCTATTTGCGGCCCAATGGCGGCACCTTTACCTATATTACCTGTTCTGTTTTTGCTGAAGAAAATGAAGCGGTTGTTACAGATATTTTAGAAAAAAACAGTGCTCTTAAATTAGTGCAACAAAAACTTATTAATGGATTGGCTTCTGCTGCAGATAGTATGTATGTAGCTGTATTCACTGCTGTATAATACGGTGTCCTTAAAGGACTACAAACAAAAAGCCTTCTACAGTGTAGAAGGCTTTTCTTTCTTAAAGTTCTTAAGATGGGATTAGTTGGCGATTCTTACATCTACCGCATTTAAACCCTTTTTGCCATCTTGTACTTCATATGTTACTACATCGTTTTCACGAATTTTGTCGATAAGACCCGTAGCGTGTACAAAAATGTCTTGTGTGCCATCGTTAGGCGTAATGAAGCCAAAGCCTTTGGTTTCATTGAAAAATTTTACTTTACCTTGTTGCATTGTGTTTGAGAATAAATATACCTTACGAAGGTAATGTATCTTATTTATTATCCAAAATAATTTCAATGTTTTTTTAAGTGCCTTTTATCAATAAAAACAGCCCATTTTCTGGATTGAAAATGGGCTGTACTTTTTACAATTTAATATCAAGCTTAACGAACAATCAGTTTGTTTACTTGTTTTTGTCCATCTGCAACAAGCGTTATGAAATAAACGCCTGCTGGTTGCGCTCCTAAATTAATGTTCTTATTAAACGCACTGCTGATATTGGTGTATTGTTCAGCATACACTTGTTGACCAGTGATATTGGTAACCACCACTTTTGCGTCATTAATTGTTTTGGTTGCGCTAAAAGAAATCGTGAATTGACCACTTGTTGGGTTAGGATAAATTTGAAGATTATCAACATTTGTTATTTCTCCAATACTTGTTCCTCTTCTGCGGAAAATCACCAAGAAGTCTTCGATTTCACCCGATACAAATTCATCACATCCGATATCATTAGGATTTCCTGGGCCTAAATCGTTATTCAATACCACACGCATACCCGTTTCAACATTAGGGATAACCGCTACCGGAATGGTAATGGTGTCATGCGGATAAAAATCGGTTGCAGTTGATACTGTTGACCAAACCATTTCTGACGCACCATCATATTTAAGGTTATGGTTGAAATCCATATACACAGATATCTTGGCGTCTGCATGGCTGTTTCCTTTTAAGGTATGGTATACAGCAATGTTGTATTTGTCTTGGGCATACAATTCGATTGCTGGCAAATCCGTATAGTCGGTACGTTGACGGATTGACTTAGGATTTTTAAGGTGGGGACCACCAACATTAGCAATAAAAGATCCCAAAACAACCGTAGAAATGTCAGAAGAGTCTAATACCGTTCCGCCGTTAGCCAAGCTGTAGCAATAACATTTGTAGGGCTGTTTCAATTTGATAAACACCTTGTTAGAAAAAATAGTGTCTTGGGTGTTTTCACAAACAATGCGCAATCTGTAATAGGTAGACTGACGAACAACAGGCTGAATGGTGTCTTTAAATTTAGATGCTGGAACATTTGCCCAAATCACATTGTCTAATGAGTATTCCCACTCCCAATGCATTCTAGACATATTTTTAGCGTGTGCGGTGTCCCAAATGGTTACTGTGTAACCATCACATATAGACGTATCCGAAATGTAAGCCGTGCCTGCAGAAAGCGGTCCAGGGCATCTTGGATTGCTGATGATTAACAAATAGTCTTCTGTTTCGCCATCAGGATAACCATTACAAGGCAAAACATCTGCTGCTGTTGCAGCCCCTTTCTTCATAATGACACGCATACCCACAGTATCCAATTTGGCAGTTGTGGGTACCGTAAAGCTCGTTATAAAATCTGCCTTTGTACCACTGACTACTTGAAAACCGGCTAGTTCTGTTGATGGATTATAAACGCCATCGGCATTATAATCAATATACAAGGCAACGCCTGAGGTGGCAAAGGAGAAGGTGTCTCGCGTAACGCCCATTACAGAAAATTTATAGGTGGTGTCTCTATTGACCTCTTTTATAGGCCTCATGCCTGTAAATAAAGTATAGGGGCGATAAACGCCTTTGTTCAAGAAGGCAGGTGTGCCAGTGCCGGTATTAATTAAGGTGTCATTACCTGCAGCAATTAATTTGAAGCTGCCAATATTTACCGTTAGGGCATCATTTGTAGCGGCAGAATAACAGTAACAGTTATAGGACTGTGTAATTAGGGTAACGCGTTTAGGCGCTGTAGTGTCATACATGTTTGATTTACTACAATAAACGATCATTCTGAAAAAACTATCGTTATAAATACCCGTACCAATTAATTGAGTGGGAGAAATAGCACCCGTAATATCGGCCCAAGGACCTGTAGCGCTAGGCGCTGCTTGCCATTGATAACTAACGCCAAATGTTGAGAAAGGATTTGGTGTGGCTCCTGAGGCTTTTAACACGAATGGCGAACCAGGGCAAACGCTATCTGGCTGACTAACAACGCCTGCAGTAGGCTTTCCGCAACACTCTTGATAAAATTGGTAAACGTCTTCGTCTTTCGGACGAGAAGTAACCGCTGGACCATAAGCGCCCGATTTGTTAAGGACTGGTGCAGAGGGAACTGTGCTCGCGTTGATGATAGAATAATCATATCCCGGAGTACAGGGCCAAGTAACAATGCCGGTTGGCGCTGTTACACCCAAGCCAATCATGTATGGCGTCGAACCCGCAGCAACTGTTGATGTGCCATTTTTGTAGCAATACTCAATAATATCGCTTCCTTCGTAAAGTTTTACTTGAACAGTCATTTTTTGAGAGCCAAAGGTTAATGAATCCCAACTCCAGTCTTTCCATTCCATGGTGAAAACCTTAAGGCCCGTTGACAACAATTCTGTATAATAGGTTGCCGTTCCGCCTGTTCCATTCATCGTTCTGCCATAAAAGGGCCATAATCCGGGGAATATGGGATAGCCTGCTGCAGGGTCATTCCTGCATCCCGGCACCGCAGCGCCAAACTTTATCCAACCTGCTGATGATACCTGTACTGTAGTGTAAGAAGATTTGAATCCGCAAGCGCCATATTTAAACGTGAAACCTAGCGGAATACCTGTCTTGTTACCACAAGAAGACTCAATATCGGTAACCCTTGTTCCGTCTGACAAAAACTCAAATGGTCTACTAAAAACGTTCAAATTTAGCCCACAAGCAAGCCTGTCTTGGGCGGATGCATTTAGCGTAAAGAGCAAGGAAAGCAATAGGGTCGTTGCTTTGAAAAAGGTAAATATTTTTTTCATAACAATCAGGTTTTGATTGAATAAATAGCGCTTACTCTAGGATAGGATTTTCAGCATTCTCCTGTGTTTTTTGCTGTTATCTGTTATCGTTTTCATAAAACAGAGGGCACAACGAAGCAGCAAGATAAAATTATTATTTGAAAAAACAAATTATTGTTTCCACAGAGTCGGGAAAAACAAAGGGCTTGGAAACAGCCAAGCCCTTAGATTATTATTCACTTTAAAATCATTGTAATTGTACGCCACCCGAGCCAATTTTGTAGCCCCCGTTGTAAAAACTGATGGTATAGTCGCCTTTGGTGTAGCCATTGTCTTGTCTCCAATCAACGCTTACATTGGTCATCTTTTCCCCCTTTTCTAAGTTTACTCTTTTGACAACAGTGTAATTGATCGCGCCGCCATCTGCACCCGAAGTGACGCCTGAGCCATAAGCCGCGTTGCTCAAAAGCTTGCCTCCGGGGCCCTCTATAACCACAAACACTTCATTAAGACCGCTTTCAACAATTCTGTTTTCATCAATATCAAATACAACCCTTAAAATATCCACTTTTTTAGCTCTTGATGTTTCCACTTCTTTTTCGCCATTGCGCTTTTGGTTAATAGGCTCCATCTTAATGTTAGAAATGTGCAGCACCGAGCCTAGCTTTTTCAATTGGGCCGCTTCTGTGCTTATGACCTCATTTTCTTTACTAAGCTCTGTGTTTTCGCTAGTAAGGGTGGAATTTGCTGTTTCCAATTCTGCAATGCGCTCTTCGTATGTTTTTACTTTGCCACGCAAAGAGCCAATAAGCGATTGGGCCTTTTTTAAATCGGCAATCGTTGCATTCTTTTTGCCTAAAAGCGATTTGATTTGCGATTTCAATTTACCCAACTCCCCGTCTTTGTCCTTTACCAATTGGTCCAGCTCGGCGTTTTTGCCCGTGAGGTCGTCTAGCCTAGCCAATGCCGCATCGTATTGGTTTTGTAGGGTGTCTTTGGCGGCATTGATGTCTGTGTTTTCAGAAATCAGAAAATTATTTTGCTCTGATACTTTATTTTTACCTACAAACAAATACACGTTGCCCAACATTGATAGTGCTAACAAGCCTATAAGTATGTTGTTATAGCTTTTGGGCGCTGCTGGTTTTGGGGCAATACTGCCGTTGCTCGGCAAGCTTGTATCTTGGTCCATAATATTAGTTTTTTAAAACCTGTTTTTGCAAATGTAAAATTCATTCTATGACAAACGAACATTTAAAACGCATCCTCTTTATCGACATTGAAACGGCTTCTGTTACACAGCGCTGGGAGGAGCTGAATGAAAACATGCAACACTTGTGGGTGAAAAAGGCTAAAACAATTCGAAACGTCAGCGAAGAAGATGCTTTGCCATCAAGGCTTTTCGAAGAAAAAGCGGGAATTTTTTCAGAGTTTTCAAGGGTGGTTTGCATCAGCATTGGCAGCCTTGTTTTGCACGAAAACGAGTGGGTTTTTAGGCTAAAATCAATCGTAGATCAAGACGAGAAAATATTGTTAAATAACTTTTTGAGCATCCTCTCTCGATTCGAAGCCTCCCATAAAGAAATGAAATTTTGCGGCCACAACATCAAAGAATTTGATTTGCCTTTCCTTTGCCGCAGGGTGGTTATTAATGGCATTGCGTTACCCGGCCCTTTGCAATTAAACAACAAAAAACCTTGGGAAGTGCCTCACTTGGACACTTTAGAGCTTTGGAAATTTGGAGATTATAAAAACTACACCTCTTTGGCTCTGTTGGCAGAAGTATTGGGCCTACCTTCGCCCAAAAGCGATATTGATGGTAGCATGGTGGCTAAGGTGTATTGGGTAGATAAAGATCTAGAACGAATCGCACAATACTGTATGCAAGACGTGCTCACCACAGCCAAAGTATATTTGCATTTGACGGGTCAAAACAATATTGAAATTGTGCCTGCATACTTGTAATTAAAGCGTAAAAAGAAATATGGTAGCGGATTATAAACATATAGTCGACTCAGTCAAAAACAAAAACTATGCACCCGTTTATGTATTAGATGGCGAGGAGGCTTATTTTTTCGACAAATTAATTCCGCTTTTTGAAGAGGGCATATTGACCGCTAGCGAACGCGATTTTAACCTCAGCGTACTGTATGGGCGTGATACAAGCTGGAAAGAACTTATCAATACCTGTAGGCGTTTCCCCATGTTTGCCGAATACCAAGTAGTAATCCTAAAAGACGCTGGGTCGCTTGCCGATTTTGGTGAGCTCGCATCCTATTTTGAGCAGCCATCGCCAAGCACCATATTGGTGATAGAATATCGAAATAAGAAGATTGATGGAAAAACAAAAGTGCACAAAGTAATCAAAGAACACTGCACCTATTACACTGCTGAAAAAGTAAAAGAAGATGCCATGCCCTTTTGGATACAGCGTTTTGGCAAAGAGATTCAATTTGACATTGGTGACCGCGAAGCAGAAATGCTGACGCTTTATTTGGGCAACCACTTACAAAAAATCACCAATGAAATAGAAAAGATACGCATCAATGCCCCAGAGGAGCAATCCTTAACGCCTGCGCTTATTCAAAAACATATTGGCATCAGCCGCGACTATAATATTTTTGACTTCCCCGAGGCCTTTTCCACGGGCAACAAAGACAAGCTCTATCGCATGCTCTCTTTCTTCTTAACCAATGTGAAAGCTGCCCCTATGGTTTTGGTGACCGCATCTTTTTATACTCATTTTAGCCAGATATACAAAGCTAATTTTGCTGCAAAGCTACCCGAAAAAGAATGGGGCGCAGCTATTGGCACAAGCCCTTATTTTGCCAAAAATGTAATGAGCAAAACGCGCAAGTGGCCTTTGCATAAAGTAGAAGAGTGCTTGCTCATCATTGCTCAATTTAATGCGCGTGCCGTGGGCGTTGATTCTGCAGCAAACGATACCGAGTTGTTGAAAGAAATGATAGGGAAATTAGAGATGGTAGAGATGAGCTAGGGGCGCGTCATCCTTTTCATAAAACAAGCAAAAGGCGCAACCAAATATTGGTTGCGCCTTTTGCTTATACACTTTGCGCCATTAGTTTGTTGCTTTTGCAATCAACTCTTTGGCCATTTTCACATAGTCGTCATTTTTAGCTTCGGTGGCCATAGCAACAACTTCGTTAGCCGTAGCAATAGCCGCTTTTTTGTCTCCCATTTTTAATTCTATTTTGGCCTTCAACAAGCGCACCCAATAAGCCTTAGGGTTTTGCTCTGTTGCTTTTTCAACCCACATTTTTGCTTTGCTTAGGTCTTTATTATTGTCGAAATAATAAGAGGCCGATTGAAAATAAGGGCGCGTATCATTAGCCATTGCAGCATCAATATTTTTCATCACCTTGCCATCAATTTCTGTTGCTATTTTAATGGGCACTCTCGTGTTCTCCCAAAGCAATTCTAGGGTAGCAGTTGTTGGTTTGACTTTGGCAATATTAATCGTGAAAGACTCCGTTTTGGACTCGGTATATTTTGCCGGAACGCTAATGCGCGCCACTTCTTTTTCTTGGTTATAGTCTGCCGTGTTGCCTCCTAGTGTAAGGTCGCTATACAACATTACCGTCCAAGTGCTTTTGCCCGGAATCGTGTACAATGCATAAGTGCCGGCCTTTACGGGAACCTCACCAAAACTAATGTCGTCGCTGAAAGTCAATTTTGTAGCTGCATTTGCACCGGTACGCCAAACTTTTCCGTAAGGGACAAGGTCGCCAAATACAACACGGCCCTTAACTGCGGGGCGAGAGTACTCTACACTAATATCGCCCAAACCAAAGCTTTGCTTGATGGTCTGAGAGGGGCTTGGGGCGGGCACTTTAAGGCCTTGTGCACTAACAGTGCATGTGCCAAGAGATAAGATTGCCGCTGAGGCAATGGTCATTAATTTGCGCTTGTTCATTTTTATGTTGATTTGTTTGTGTGTCAGTGAAAAAATATTTTATTATTCGGTTACAGACAACTTACCCAGATGGTAACGATACAAATAAAGGTGTTTGTTCTCGGTATAGTAAAAGCTGTTGTCTTTGTCCCGCTTGGGCTTTAAGTCATACTTGGTAAATAGGGCCATAGACTTGTCTTCGGTCTTCTCATTAAAAACGGCACCATATTTGTTGAGCAAATCGGTCATCCAAAAAACAAGCTCAAAACCACGAAAGGTGATGTCATTGGCTTTGCCACCAAATTTAATTCTGTGTTTTTCTGCGATGCTTTGGGCCAAGGGGCTACTCCCCTCAAAATTATAGGGCAGGGTAATCGTTATGGCCACATTTTCTCCAAGCTCCGTCATTTTTTTGTTGCTGCACATTCCTTTCCAACTGGGCATACCATAAATTTCAAAATGATATTTAGGGAAGGATCGGTGTAGCTTTTGAATAATTTGCTCGCAGTAATTGGCGTCCAATATGGGCATAAGCAACAGGTTGGTGTTCATGCTATCTAACAACAGGGACAGCTTTGTGGAGTCGGGCATTTTATTGCAATCCACTTCTATCGCATGACTAAGCTCCTTATCCTCAATCATAAAATGGTAGGCCAAGCTGTCTACAGAAAGGGATTCTCTTTTGAAAATAAATACCGACTCCTGGCCTTTCTTTTTGACTACAGATTGCACAATGGCTTCGCAGTTGCTTTGCAAAGTAGGATTCATCAAAACGAAGTAAGGGTTGTCTTTGATATTGGCGTCTGATGGAGAAAACGCCGAAATAAAATTGATCTTTTTGCTTGCCGCAAAATTTGCCAATAATGGCACTTGGGGTGCCGATACATATCCAATAATCAGGTCGGTGTGCTCCAAGCTATCCTTTTGTAACAGCTCCTCAATTGTTGCGCCTTTGGCCGTTAGGTCGTGTACAAAAATGTCGGTCTTGTAACCCATATGGGTTAGGCTATCAACCGCAATGCTAAGGCCCTCATAAAAACTAATACCTGCTTGTGCTTTTTCGGGAACCTTGCTTTTAAATGTTGGTTTGTTCTCTATGACCAATTCGTCCAAATAAAGCGGCAATAAAACATCTATTCGGTAGCGTTCTTTGGCTATACTTTGGGGATATTCTATTGCTCTTTTTTTCTTGGAATTGGTTACAGGCTCCGATGCTACAGAATCTATATTTAGTGCTGCCGCTTTCTTTCTTTTGCCGCCACCTCTTTTCCAAAACTGCGCGGAAGCGCCATTGCCTAGGGCAAGGCACAACAACAGCAACAGAACCTTTATGTGTATCGTCTTATTTAAAAACATGGAAGCATATTCTAGTACTTTTTTATTCCCACTCAATCGTTGCTGGTGGCTTGGAACTGATGTCATACACCACGCGGTTAATTCCTTTGACACGATTAATGATATCGTTAGACACTTGAGCTAAGAAATCATAAGGCAGATGCGCCCAGTCGGCCGTCATACCATCTACTGAAGTTACCGCGCGTAGCGCAACCGTAAATTCATAGGTTCTCTCATCGCCCATTACACCTACACTCTGCACAGGCAAGAGCATTGCGCCCGCTTGCCACACTTTATCATACAAGCCTTTTTCGCGCAGCAAGTTGATGTAAATCGCATCTGCTTCTTGCAACATTTTTACTTTTTCTTCGCTCACCGCACCCAAAACCCTAATGCCCAAACCGGGCCCTGGAAAAGGATGACGACCAATGAAAATATGTTCGATGCCCATCTCGGTGCCGATACGGCGAACCTCATCTTTAAACAAAGCGCGCAAGGGCTCTACTAATTTGAGCTGCATTTTTTCGGGCAAACCACCCACGTTGTGGTGGCTCTTAATGGTTTGAGAAGGACCGTGTACCGACATCGATTCAATCACATCGGGATAGATCGTTCCCTGACCCAAGAAGCTTACATCTTTTAATATCTGACCTTCTTCTACAAACACCTCAATAAACAAACGGCCAATGATTTTTCGTTTGGCTTCGGGGTCGCTCACGCCGGCCATTTCTGTATAGAAACGCTGGCTTGCATCTACACCCTTTACATTCAAGCCAAGGGTTTTATAACCATCCAATACTTGTTGAAACTCGTCTTTGCGCAGCAAACCATTATCAACAAAAATGCAATACAGATTTTTGCCAATTGCTCGATTAATCAGCATTGCTGCTACGGTAGAATCCACGCCGCCACTCAAGGCCATCACTACTTTGTTGTCGCCAATTTGCGCCTTTAGTGCTGCCACTGATTCTTCTACAAAAGCCGCAGGCGTCCAATCTTGCTGACAACCGCAAACGCCTACAATAAAGTTTTTCAACATCGTACGGCCGTCTAAGCTATGCGTCACTTCGGGATGAAATTGGATACCATAAACTGGGTGGGCAGCATAGCTTGCCGGACTGCGGAAAGCCGCAACCGGAATGCTATCAGTAGTGGCAATGATTTCAAAACCTTCTGCTAATTTTTTTACCGAATCGCTATGGCTCATCCATACTTGGGAACCTTCTGAAACGCCTTCCATTAAAGGGTTAGGGACAATACCTTTCAAATGTGCACGACCATATTCGCGATGAGCGGATTTGCCCACTTCGCCGCCAGATTGCTGTGCCAAAAGCTGTGCTCCATAGCAAACCGCCAAGACGGGAAGCTGTTGGGCCATGGCCTGAATATCCGGCTTGGGCGCTTCTGGGTCGTTGACAGAATATGGAGAACCCGCAAGAATTATGCCTTTCAGGCCTTCGTCATAAACAACGGGCTTCGTACAAGGTTGTATTTCGCAATAAACATTTAGCTCGCGGATATTGCGCGCAATGAGCTGTGTGTATTGTGAACCAAAATCGAGAATCAGTATTTTATTGTGCATTGAACTATTGAAAAAGGATAAAAATTATGCTTGACCGGTTTGTCCGCCCAATGTAAAAGGAACCGGACCTTGCGCTTGTTCTTTGATCACACCATTAGCGGCTTCAAACTGTTTTACATTATCAATCAGTGCGAGCATCAAACGCTTAGCATGGTGGGGCGTCATGACCACACGGCTTTTCACTTTTGATTTAGGCGTGTTGGGCATTACATTGACAAAGTCGATGATAAACTCGGCAAAAGAATGGGTGATAATCGCAAGGTTGGCGTACTGACCATCGGCCATTTCTTCGGTCAATTCTATATTGAGCTGTTGTTGGTCTTGATTTTCCATTATAATTTTTTGAAGAGATTGGTTTGCTGTTATGGCAGCAAAAATACAAAAAGACAAGCGCAAAT
>JAIXWS010000016.1 GCA_027491165.1 Sphingobacteriales bacterium
GCTCTTTCAAAATTTTCAGTATAAGGTGGCGTTATGGCGCCAATATTCATAACCAAAACAGATGAAGTATCTCTGAGGCCATTGGTAGCACAAGTAACGATACATCTAAACCATGTTGTCGCTGCAATTGTACCGGTTAAATAACTACTTGTTGTAGCACCTGTACCGGCTGTAGAATTGACCCAAGGACCAGTAGCACTTGTAGCTTCTTGCCACTGATATTGAATACCCGAAGCCACAGAAGTACCGCTTAAACGCAAGCGTGTAGTTCCCGCAAAACAAAGTGTATAAGGGAAGGCATCTGGGCTACCTGCAACTGGTTTAGCAGCACAGTCAGGTAATTGTTCGATACCAATATCATCAATAACACCAGCTGGGAAATTATACCCTGTATGGTACATTTTAATACCTATAAAATGATTAGCTGTTGCATGAGCCACGAAAGAACGAGAAAACTGTGCATAAGTACTTGCAGCGCCATTTATAGCCGTATCGATACCACCAGCACGGAAAATCATGGATGCAGCATTTTGAGCTGTACCCGCATAGATACCCATTTTCAAACCATTATAGCCTGAAGGCAATCCAGTACCATTGTACCAATAAGAAACTTTGTAGGCTTTACCATTGACCATCTTCAAAGCAGGTGTAAACCAGAAAAACTGATCGCCAGATGAATAGAATGGACCATTGTAATAACCACAATATAGATATTTAGAACCACCTGGAGTGCGATTTTTAATACCCGGATAAGAAGTACTATAATCACCAGAACGTAAATTCCAATATAGAGTACTTGTACCACTCCATATGCCTGATACGGCAGCGCAAGGCATATTCACACCGGCTGTTCCGCTTTCAAAAGTCTCGAAATAAGGAAGATCTAAAGCACCAACACTCACCACTACTGGAGTAGAAATGTCTGAATTCGGCGCAGCAATCAAACCACAAGTAACCACACAACGATATTTATTAGGACCGCTGGTTAAAACAGCTGTGGTATAACTCGGTAATGTAGCACCTGATATAGCGACCCATGTACCAGAACCAAATGGAATTTCTTCTTCCCATTGGAAACTCAAATCTGAAGCGACCGAAACACCCGGTAGCGATAAGGTAGTAGTTCCTGTAGTACAAATCAAAGATGGACTTGCCGCAGCAGCACCAGCAGTTGGTTTGGCAGAGCAAGGAGGCAACTGATTAATACCAATATCATCAATAGCCATACCATAATAGCTATATCCCGCATGATTCACCATAATACCTACATGATAAGTACCTGTAGTGGGAGAAATGAAACCACGTGAAAATTTATTGTAGGTGGGCGTCATGTCTGCATTTAAATAATGCACCGTATCCGCACCAGCACTAATGGTCATAGCCGCTTTGGTCTGTGCAGTACCTGCACGAATACCAATGGTAGTAGGAATGGTAGAGTAAAAAGTAGCATAAGCTGCATTACTAAACCAAAAAGAAACATCATATGCTTTACCAGCAGTAAGGGCTAAACCTGGTGTAAACCAAAATTCATCACCACCACTTGCTACATTTCCCAAATAAATACCTGCTTCTAAGAATTTACTTCCGCCTGGGGTACGATTACGAATACCAGGAGAATAAGGGTGTACGCCCGAGCGAAGCCACCAATAATAATCACCCCAAACATAAGTATTAGCAGCACAAGGCAAATTCGTTCCTGGCGTTCCTCCTTCAAAATCTTCTACGTATGGAGGCGTAATAGGAGTTGTAGTCACTTTTACGGTATCAGAATAAGAAGATAGACCTGTAGCCGCACAACTTACTTTGCAACGATAAAAATATATACCACCCATTGTAATGGTATTGGTAGCGGTGGCAGTTGACCCCACAATAGTAGGAGTTGCAAAAGAGGGCGACCCATCTGAACGCTCCCACTCAAAACTCAAGCCTGAGAATGCAGGAGTAGAAGATAAAGACAAAGTAGTTGTACCTGGTAGAGTACACATTACATTAGGACTTGCAGTGGCTTTTCCACCTGATCCAAATGTAGCAGCCGTAGCCGTACTACAAGCAGGCAGCTCAATCAAATTGATATCATCAAATGAGGCCGCACAATAGTAACCACCAAAAGATTTGTTATTAGCTTTAATAGAAAGGTAATACACACCATTAGCGGGTACAGTAAAATCACCCACATTTTGTTGGTAAGCATTGTTGTTACGAGAAAGTAAATCGGGCTTGATCGCATTCAAGGTACCCGCTTTACTAGCCACAGTGGACCAATACATACCAATATCTACCCCACCAGCATAAGCAGATGCGGCATAATCACTCATACGATGCCAATAAGAGAAACGGTAGGTTTTACCTGCTTCTAAATTGATACCTGGGGTAAACCAATAATCAGCACCACCACCTGTATAAGTTCCAATATAATAACCCGCAACTAAATATTTTGATCCTCCAGGACGACTAGAGGCACCATAAGTAGGCGTTGCATCACTAATAATCTTCCAGTAATCTACCCCATAATAAAAAGTGGCACCGGTAGAGAATGAAGGTGATGCCGTAGCACAAGGAACATTCACACCAACAGGACCTGCTTCAAAATTTTCAGAATAAGGAATACCGCCAGAAGCACTCACTGCCACTGCCACACCTGTAGA